>JASGDZ010000292.1:0-7058 GCA_047606835.1 Microbacterium sp.
ATCGTGATCTGCACGTGGTCGACGTAGTTGCGGTTCCAGATCGGCTCGTACAGCTCGTTGGCGAAGCGCAGCGCGAGGATGTTCTGCACCGTCTCCTTGCCGAGGTAGTGGTCGATGCGGAAGATCGCGTCGGCCGGGAACGCCGATCGCAGCGCGTCGTTGAGCGCCCGCGCGGACTCCTGGTCGTGACCGAACGGCTTCTCGATGACGACGCGTCGCCAGCGCTCGGACTGGTCGGCGGTGTCGTCGACGAGCCCCGACGCCTTCAGCTGCGTCGCGACGAGCGGGAAGTCCTTCGGCGGGATCGAGAGGTAGAACGCGTGGTTGCCCATCGTGCCGCGTTCGCTGTCGAGCTTCTCGACGGTTTCGCGCAGGCGCCGGAAGGCGTCGGCGTCGTGGAACTCGCCCGACACGAACCGGATGCCCCGCAGCAGCTGCTGCCACGTCTCCTCTCGGTACTCGGTGCGGGCGTGCTGGCGCACCGCCTCGTGCACCACCTCGGCGAAGTCCTGGTCGGCCCAGTCGCGGCGGGCGAAGCCGACGAGCGCGAAGCCCGGCGGCAGCAGACCGCGGTTGGCGAGGTCGTACACCGCGGGCATGAGCTTCTTGCGCGACAGGTCGCCGGTCACCCCGAAGATGACGAGCGCGCTCGGCCCGGCGATGCGGTTCAGCCGGCGGTCGTCGGGGTCGCGCAGGGGATTGCTCCCGCGGGCTGTCTCCACGGTCATGGGCGGGGGTCTCCTACTGGGCGGCCTCGAAGAGCGCGAGCACTTCGACCTGCGAATCGGTGAGGGCCAGCGTGACGAGGCTCACGCCACCGGCTCGGCGCGCGCGGCGTCGGCGAGCGCGTCCGCGACCGTGTGCTGAAGGTCGTGCCACGACGCGATGAACTTGTCGACGCCCTCGTCCTCCAGCACCTGGGTGACGTCGGCGAAGTCGATGCCGAGCGCGGCCAGCCGGTCGAACACCCCGTGCGCGTCGGCGTAGCCGCCGGTCACGGTGTCGCCGGTGACGACGCCGTGGTCGAACGTCGCCTCGAGGGTCTTCTCCGGCATGGTGTTGACGGTGCCGGGCGCGACGAGCTCGGTGACGTACAGCGTGTCGGGCAGGGCCGGGTCCTTGACGCCCGTCGACGCCCACAGCGGGCGCTGCACGTTCGCTCCGGCATCCGTCAGCGCCCGCGCCCGATCGCTCGCGAACTCGCGCTCGAAGAGCTCGTACGCGAGGCGCGCGTTCGCGACGCCCGCCGTGCTCTTGAGGTCGGCGGCGGACGGGTCGTCGAGCGCGGCGAGCCGCTTGTCGACCTCGGTGTCGACGCGGGACACGAAGAACGAGGCCACCGAGTGCAGCGTCGACACGTCGTGCCCGTTGGCCTGCGCCTGCTCGACGCCGGAGAGGTACGCGTCGATCACCTCGGCATAGCGCTCGAGGCTGAAGATGAGGGTCACGTTCACGCTGATGCCCGCGGCGAGCGTCTCGGCGATCGCGGGCAGGCCCGCCTTCGTGGCGGGGATCTTGATCAGCGCGTTCGGGCGGTCGACCTTCTCCCACAGCTGCTTCGCCTGTGCGACCGTGGCCGCGGTGTCGTGGGCGAGGTCAGGGGAGACCTCGATCGAGACGCGCCCGTCGAGCCCGTCCGTCGCGTCGAACACGGGTCGGAAGACGTCGGCGGCATCGCGCACGTCCTCGGTCGTGATCTCGAAGATCGCCTCGTCGGCCGTCGCGCCACGCCGGGCGAGCTCTGCGATGCGGCCGTCGTACGAGTCGTCGTCGGGGTTGCCGATCGCCCCCTGGAAGATCGTGGGGTTCGTCGTGACGCCGACGACGTCGCGCGTCGCGATCAGGTCGGCGAGGTTGCCGGAGGCGATGCGCTTGCGCGACAGGTCGTCCAGCCAGATGCTGACGCCCGCAGCGCTCAACTGCTCGGTCGGGGTGCTCATGGTGATGGTCCTATCTCGGTTTTCAGGAAGCGAGGGTGGCGCGCACGGCGTCGGCCACCGCGGTGGGGGTGATGCCGAACTCCTTCAGCAGGAGTGCGCCGTCGGCGGAGGCGCCGAAGTGCTCGATCGACACGGCCCGGCCGCGGCCGCCGAGGTAGCGGTGCCAGGACTGTGCGATCCCCGCCTCGACCGAGACGCGGGCGGTGACCTCGTCGGGGAGCACGCTCTGCCGGTACTCGGCGGGCTGCTCCTCGAACCACTCCAGGCACGGGGCGGACACGACGCGCACGCCCACGCCCTCCTCCTGCAGCGCCGCGCGCGCGTCGAGGGCGACGGACACCTCGGAGCCGGTCGCGATGATGATCGCGTCGAGCTCGCCGTCGGCGTCGGCGAGCACGTAGGCCCCGCGCGACGTCTCCGCGCCGGTCGTGACGACCGGCACGTTCTGGCGGGTGAGCACGAGGCCGGCGGGGCTCGTGCGACGGGTCAGGATCGTGTGCCAGGCGTGCGCGGTCTCGTTCGCATCGGCGGGCCGCACGACATCGAGTCCCGGGATGGCGCGCAGGCTGGCGAGCTGCTCGATCGGCTGGTGGGTGGGGCCGTCGCCGCCGAGGGCGACCGAGTCGTGCGTCCACACGAAGACGGACGGGATGCCCATGAGCGCGGCGAGGCGCACGGCGGGGCGCATGTAGTCGCTGAAGATCAGGAACGTTCCGCCGAACGGGCGCGTCGGGCCGTGCAGCACGATGCCGTTGAGGATCGCGCCCATCCCGAACTCGCGGATGCCGAAGTGCAGCACGCGGCCGTAGGGGTCTGCCGACCAGTCCTCGGTGGAGCCCCCCGCCGGGAGGAAGCTCTTCGCGCCCTCGATCGTCGTGTTGTTGGAGCCGGCGAGGTCGGCCGAGCCTCCCCACAGCTCCGGGAGCACGGGGGCGAGGGCGTTGATCACCTTGCCGCTGGCGGAGCGGGTCGCCACCGACGCGCCCGCCTCCCACACCGGCAGCGCGTCCACGACGCCGTCGGGGAGCGCGCCCGCTTCGAGGCGATCCAGCAGCGCCTTGCGCTCGGGGTTCGCCGCCGCCCACGTGGCGAAGGCGTCCTGCCACTGCGCGTGGGCCGCGGCGCCGCGCGCGGCGAGCTCGCGCGTGTGCGTGAGCACCTCGGGCTCCACGGCGAACGACGCGTCGGGGTCGAAGCCCAGCAGCGTCTTCGTCGCGGCGATCTCGGCGGCGCCGATCGCGCTGCCGTGCACGCCCTCTGTGCCCTGCTTGTTCGGCAGCGGCCAGCCGATGATGGTCTTGAGGACGATGAGCGACGGCTTGTCGGCGACCGCCTTCGCCGCCTCGATCGCGGCGAAGAGGGCCTGCACGTCCTCGACGTACTCGCCGGTCGCGCTCCAGTCGACCTCGCGCACGTCCCACCCGTACGCGCGGTAGCGGGCCGCGACATCCTCGGTGAACGACACGTCGGTGTCGCCCTCGATGGAGATGCGGTTCGAGTCGTAGATCGCGATCAGGTTGCCCAGCTGCTGGTGGCCGGCGAGGCTCGACGCCTCGGAAGACACGCCCTCCTGCAGGTCGCCGTCGCCGGCGATGACGTAGACGAAGTGGTCGAACGGGCTCGTGCCGGGCGCCGCATCCGGGTCGAACAGGCCCCGCTCGTAACGTGCCGCGTAGGCGAACCCCACGGACGAGGCGATGCCGGAGCCCAGCGGGCCCGTCGTGATCTCGACGCCGGCGGTGTGCCCGTACTCGGGGTGACCCGGCGTCTTGGAGCCCCACGTGCGCAGCGCCTTGAGGTCGTCGAGCTCGAGGCCGAAGCCTCCGAGGTAGAGCTGGACGTACTGCGTCAGCGACGAGTGGCCGGCGGAGAGGATGAACCGGTCGCGGCCGATCCAGTGCGGGTCGGCGGGGTCGTGCCGCATGACGCGCTGATACAGCAGGTATGCCGCGGGAGCCAGGCTCATCGCCGTGCCGGGGTGGCCGTTGCCCACCTTCTCCACGGCATCCGCTGCGAGCAGGCGCGCGGTGTCCACGGCGCGCCTGTCGATCTCATCCCAACGCAACTCCGACACGGGACCGCCTTTCGTCGATGTGCGCCCGATTCCGGCTCGCGACGAGAACGTGGTTCGAGGTCGCGGGGGAGCCGGCGCTTCGCATCGGCCGACACGAGGGCGCACGTGCGATTCAGCATAGCGAAGCGGCATGCCGCCGCGGCGATGCGCGCCGGCATAAGACGTTCGATGAAGGCGGCCATGCCATAGACTCGTCGTGGTTCTGGCGGCGGCACGAGCGGGGGGCGATGGACATCTCGACCTCGTCGCGTCGCCCGGCCTTCCGGCCCGCGGCGCCGCCGTCCGTCGCAGCATCGGCCCGGCGCTCGCTCGGAAGGACGGTGCGCGCGTACGTCGCGCTCACGAAGCCGCGCGTTCTCGAACTGCTGCTCGTGACCACCGTCCCGGTGATGATCCTCGCGCAGGGCGGGTTCCCTGACCTGTGGCTGGTGCTCGCGACCGTCGTGGGGGGGTCGCTCAGCGCCGGCTCGGCGGCCGCGTTCAACATGTACCTCGATCGCGACATCGACGCGCACATGCAGCGCACCGAGAACCGGCCGCTCGTGACCGGCGAGGTCTCGCCGCGCGGCGCGCTGATCTTCGCGTGGACGCTCGCCGCGGCATCCACCGTGTGGCTGTGGCTGACGACCAACGCGCTCGCCGCCGCGTTCTCCGCCTTCGCCATCTTCTTCTACGTCGTGATCTACACGATCGTGCTCAAGCGCCGCACCGAGCAGAACATCGTGTGGGGCGGCATCGCGGGGTGCTTCCCGGTGCTGATCGGGTGGTCGGCGGTGACCGGGTCGCTCGCGTGGCCGCCCGTCATCCTGTTCGTGCTCGTGTTCCTGTGGACGCCGCCGCACTACTGGCCGCTGTCGATGAAGTACAAGCGCGACTACGACGAGGCCGAGGTGCCGATGCTCGGCTCCACCCGCAACGGCTCGCAGGTCGGCCTGCAGGTGATCCTCTACGCGTGGGCGACGGTGGCGTGCTCGCTGCTGCTGATCCCCGTCGCGGGCATGGGCCTCGTGTACACGGTCTCTGCGGTCGTCTTCGGCGGCTGGTTCGTGTACGAGTCGCACCGGCTCTACGACCGCGCGGTGCGCGGCACCGAGCCGGCGCCGATGCGCGTTTTCCACGCGTCGATCACCTACTTGACGCTGCTGTTCCTCGCCATCGCGATCGACCCGCTGCTGCCGTTCTGAGCCGGTTCGGCCGCGTGCGCGGGCCCGCGGCGTGTGCAGGGAAGCAACGCTCGGGAGGGTCAGGTGCGCGAGCCCATGCCCCCGTGCCGAGCCCGGCCCGCTGAGTCGTCGGCCGGCACCGTGAGATGCATCACGACCGCGACCATGGCGGCCACGAGCAGCATCGCCAGCACCATGTGGATGTTCACGAGCGCGATCGGCAGACCGGTGCGCGCCTGCCACAGCCCCACGGCGATCTGCACGAGCTCGACGGCGAGCAGCGACGACGTCCACAGCCGCAGGCGCTGCGTCGGGGGGGTGCGCCACGCGCCCACGACGAGCACGAGCGTCGCGGCGAACGTCGCGTACGCGGGCCACGAGTGCACGTGCTGCATGAGCTCGGGGTTCAGTCCGTTGCGCGCCGCGAGCGTGTCTCCGGCGTGCGGCCCGGAGCCGGTGACGAGCACGCCCACCACCACCGTGACGAGCACGAGCGCGCTCGTCACGTGCGCTGTGATCGCGTACCACGACGGCACGGCGCCGACGCGCGGTCCGGGCGTCGCGTACACGCGGCACACGAGCGCGGCCGCGATCGCCACGAGCGGCACCGACGCGAAGAAGTGCAGGCCGACGACGTAGGGGTTGAGCCTGGTCAGCACCGTGATGCCGCCGATCACCGCCTGCAGCGGGATGTAGAGGCCCACCAGCAGCGTGAGCCAGAACAGGTCGCGACGCTGCCGTCGCATCCGCAGCACGAGCACGAAGGTCACGATCGCGACGATCGCGAGCACGAAGGTGAGCGTGCGGTTGCCGAACTCGATGACGGGATGGATGCCCTCCATCTCCGGTGTCGGCACCAGCGAGCCGTCGGTGCACTGCGGCCAGGTGGGGCAGCCGAGCCCCGAGCCGGTGAGGCGCACGAGGCCGCCGGTGCCCACGATCCCGACCTGCACCACGAGCGTCGCCCACGCGAAGAACCGCACGCGGCGGTCGATGCGGTCGGGGAGCGCGTTCCAGAGCCGGCGCCGCAGCCCCGGGCGCGCGGTCGTCATGGGGTCCGCGGACATGGGATGTCGCCTCCTGAAACGGTCGCCGAAACCGAGCGCCGCGTTTCCGGCGGCGGTCCGGTGGCGGGGCTGAGCCTGTAGACTCGAAGGGTCGGGATGCCGCGCCCGGCGCGGCTCGTCTCCGACAAGTGTAGGCGCCGATGCGGCGCCCCAAGAGCGGGCCCGAAGAGCGGCATCCCACCCCCGAACTCCACGGGGGAGCCGGAATGCCGGGGCGGATGACACCGTTGGGCTCAGAGGAGGAACAAGTCATGTCGGATGTGCTCATCGACCGGCCTGAGCTCGACGGGCTGGGGGTGTACGAGTTCGGCTGGCACGACCCCGACGCCGCCGGTGCGAGCGCGAAGCGCGGGCTCAGCGAGGCCGTCGTGCGGGACATCTCGGCGCTGAAGGCCGAGCCGGAGTGGATGCTGAAGACCCGGCTGAAGGGCCTGCAGCTGTTCGGGCGCAAGCCCATGCCGACGTGGGGCGCCGACCTGTCGGAGATCGACTTCGACAACATCAAGTACTTCGTGCGTTCCACCGAGAAGCAGGCGGGCTCGTGGGAGGAGCTTCCCGAGGACATCCGCAACACGTACGAGAAGCTCGGCATCCCCGAGGCGGAGCGCCAGCGGCTCGTGGCGGGCGTGGCCGCGCAGTACGAGTCGGAGGTGGTCTACCACCAGATCCGCGACGACCTCGAGGCGCAGGGCGTCATCTTCCTCGACACCGACACCGCGCTCAAGCAGCATCCCGAGTTCTTCGAGGAGTACTTCGGCACCGTCATCCCCGCCGGCGACAACAAGTTCGCCGCGCTCAACACCGCGGTGTGGTC
>JASGDZ010000293.1:0-5446 GCA_047606835.1 Microbacterium sp.
CCCTCGCCCCTCCGGCCGGCGCGGGGCCGGCGGGCACGCGACGCCCCCAGCGCCCCGGGTGCTGGTCGCCGCCCGCGCCCCCTTGCCCGACGTCGCGTATGTGGACCAGCTCGTCGGCGACGACTCGGCTGGCCGGGCGCCGGCCGGCATCCGCTTCCAGTTCCGCGACGCCCCGCGCCAGCCGTACGACGCCGACGTCATCCACCTCACGACGATCGACGCCGTCGTCGGCGGCGCCAGGGTCGCGGAGCGCGAACGGCGGCGGCGAGCGGTGAGCTTCGCCAGGGCCGTCAAGCGCGAAGGCGTCGCGCTGGTGCGCACGATCCCCCCGGATGCGCGAGCCGTCTCCCCGGCACAGGCGATCATCGACCGCGCGACGACGGCATTCGTCGTCCTCGACCCGACGACGGCCGCGCCGACCGGCGGCACGACGCGGCTGATCCCGCACAGCCATCTGCGCGACCGCTTCCTCGGCTTTCCGCGCGGCGACACGGTGGGCGGCCGGATCCTGTTCGTGTCGCCGGGCACGTTCGACGCCGCCTACGAGGCGCCGCTCAAGGCCTTCGCCCACGCGGAGCTGCCGGGGTGCACGCTCCGCCTCGTCGGCCGCGTGCCGCCGTCGCTGTCGAGCTCGTTCGCCCGCACGATCGGCCGGCATCCCGACGCGCTGTCGCTGCGGGACGAGCCGGCCTCCGACGCCGCCCGCGTCGAGGAGATCTCTCGCGCGGAGCTCGTCGTCGTCGCGCCCGGCGGCTACGAGGCGCTCGGCATCGTCATGCTCGCGCTGTCGCTGGATCGGCCCGTGCTCGTGAAGGACACGCCCGCGACGAGATCGCTCGCCGACGAGGTCGGCCACGACTGGGTGCGCCTGCACGAGGGTCCCCTGACCCCGGCGCGGTGGGAGACGGCGGTGCGGCAGCTGAGGGATGCTCCCCCGACCGGTCGCCCCGACCTCGACGCCCGGTCCCCCAACGAGATCGCGGCGCGCTACGCGGCCGTGTTCCGAGAAGCCGCGGCTGCGGTGCGGTGAGCGGGACGCGTCCTCTTCGACGGTCATCCCCCCGAGGAGGCCGGATGCCCGCGCGCCCGATCGTCTCGATCGTCGTCACCGTCCTCGACGACGGGGACGGGGAGGCGGCCCTGCGCACCTGCACCGCGCAGCAGGTGTCCGCCCTCGAGATCGTCTGCGTCGTCGGCTCGCCCGGTGCCGGCGATGCCGTGGAGAGGGCCGCCCAGGGCGATCGCCGGGTGCGCGTGCTGCGCCTTCCGGGCGTGCCCACCGTCGCCGAGGCGAGGCGCGAGGGCGCGCGCGCCGCGGCCGCTCCGTTCGTCATGTTCGTGGAGCGCGGGGACGAGTTGACGGAAGGCGCCGTGACCGCGATCGCGCACGAGGCGCGCGAGACGGGCCCGGACCTCATGCTGCTCGGCGTCGCCGGCCCGCCGCCGCTCCCCCACGACGCCGGACAGCCGATGAGCCGGGAACGGCTGCACGACGAGGAGATCCTGCGCGCGCTCTTCCCGGAGGATGCCGCCGTCGACCGCCGCTCCTGGCGCTTCCTGTTCCGCACCGGGCTGGTCTGCGACATCCACGACGCCGTGAGCGGGACGCCCGCGCAGGACGACGGGCTGTGCGTCCTGTTCCTCGCGTGCGCCGCCGCCCGCACCCTGACCTCGATGCCGGCACCGGTCTACCGTCGGACGCTCGCCCGCGACGGTGCGCCGGATCTCGCCCGTGCGCTCGACGCGATCGACTCCTTCACCGCCATCGCGCCGATCGTGCGCGAGCGGGCGCGCCACGCAGCCAACCCCGAACCGCTCGTGGAGGGCTACGAGCACACCCGCCTGTCGCTGATCGGCGACGTGCTCGGATCGCTGGAGCACGCTCCCGACGACGTCCGCGACGCCGGGATCGCCGCGCTGCTCGGGCGCGTGAGCGCGCTCGACGCGGTCATCGCGGCATCGGCCTTCGCACCGGCCCTGCTCCAGGCCCTCGCGCAGCGAGGCGGGCGCATCGAGCTCGGGCAGCGCCGTGTGCGCAGCGTGCTGCTGACGACGAACGTCCTGAGGACGGGGGGCGTGTCCGGCGTGCTCCTGGCGCAGGCGCGCGTGCTGCTCGGCGCCGGCTACCGTGTCGCGATCGCGACGCACCGGTCCGGCAGCGACACGTCCGCCGTGCCCGACGGCGCCACGCTCGTCCCGATCACCGCCACGACCCAGCGCGAACGGCTGGCCCAATGGGCGCAGGCGTGCGACCGCCACGAGGTCGACGTCGTCATCGACCACCGCGTCCTGTACTCGCGCGACTGGCCGGGCTTCGCGCTGGCCGCCCGCGCGAGGGGGGCTGCGACGATCGGCTGGATCCACAACTTCGCGGGTCGCCCGACGTACAACGGCAACGAGCTGCACTCGTTGATCCGGGATCACGCGGGGGCTCTCGCGCACCTCGTCGTGCTCTCGCCGCTGGATGTCGCGTTCTGGAAGCTGCGCGGCATCCCGCACGTGTCCTACCTTCCCAATCCGCCTTCTCCGCTCCTGCTCGAAGCGGCGACGACGACCGCAAGCAAGCACGCCCCGACGAACCGCGCGCTCGAGCTGGTGTGGTGGGGCCGCCTGGAGGAGCACACGAAGAAGGTGACCGAGCTGATCGAGGTGGCCGCGGCGCTGAGAGCGCTCGAGGTGGGCTTCCGGCTGCGCATCGTCGGCCCCGACTGGGCCGACATGACGGCGCCGCGACTGTCCGCGCTCGCCGCCGAGAAGGGCGTCGCCGAGCTCGTCGAGGTCACCGGTCCCCTCCGCGGCCAGGAGCTGCTCGACGCCATCGACTCCGCCGACGTCTTCGTCAACACGAGCATCATCGAGGGGTATCCGCTGACGATCCCCGAGGCCCAGTCGCGCGGCCTCCCCGTCGTCATGTACGACCTGCCGTGGCTGTCCCTGATCGAGGACAACCGCGGCGTGCTCACCGTCCCGCAGGGCGATGCCGGGGCGCTCGCGTCGGCCGTCGCAGCGCTGGCCGCCGATCCCGAGCGCTATACCGCGATGTCGCAGGCGTCGCTCTCGGCCGCGCGGCGGGCGACCGCCCACGACTTCGCCCGCCTCTACGAGCAGCTCGTCGTCGGCGGGCTCCCCGACGAGCTCTCCCCGACGCCGACCGTCGAAGACGGGGGGCGACTCCTCGAGCTGCTCGCCTTCTTCGCCGAACGCAGCGTCCCGTCGGCACCGCCCCCACGACGACCGGGCGGATCCACCGCGAGCGCGCCCCGCCGCAGAAGCCGACCGAGGACGGTGGGCGCCCGCATCGAGCGCTGGCTGACGCCGGTCGGTCATCGCGCGCTCGCGCTCGCTCCGTGGCTGCGGCCGGCAGCCCGACAGGTCAAGCTCGCGCTCTTGCGCCGGTGAGAGAGGATGACTCCATGGACGCCGCGCCGCTCGTCTCGATCGTCGTGCCCGCGTTCAACGACCGCGACGAGATCGCGAACGCGCTGGAGAGCTGTCTGCATCAGACGCTGCGTGCGATCGAGGTCGTCGTCGTCGACGACGCCTCCGACGACGGGACGGCCGACCTCGTCGCCGAGCTCGCCGAGCGCGACGCGCGCATCCGCCTCATCCGCCAGGAGCGCAACGGATCGGCGCTGCAGGCGCGCCGGGTGGGAGTGCTCGCGGCCCGCGCCGACCACGTCCTGTTCCTCGACGGCGACGACGAGCTGGCCGAGCACGCGGCCGAGACCGCCCTGGCCACCGCGACCGCGACGGGCGCCGACCTGCTCCGGTTCGGCGTCACCGTCGTGCATCGGGACGGATCGACCGGCGGCCGCTTCGAGGACCGGCTGCAGCCGCGGCACGGGCCGCTCGCCGGGACCGACGTGCTCACCGGGCTCTTCCCGATCGACCGACCGGCGCAGGGCCAGCTGTGGAGATCCCTGTTCCGCACGCAGGTGCTGCGCGATGCGTACGCGCTCGTGCCCGAAGGCCTCGTCCTGCCGCGCGTCAACGACCTGCCGATCGCCTTCCTGACCGCCGCGCTCGCGACGAGCTGCGCCGCCATCCCCGATCGGCTCTATCGATACCACTTCGGTCGCGGAGGCAGCGGGCAGCGGATCGACGACCTCGAGCGCGTCGCGTTCTACGCGAGCGCCATCCACTCGATCGAGACGATCGCGCCGGCGGTGCACGAGATCGCCGCGAAGAGCGCAGCGGGCGGGGTCGTGACGGCCTGCTACGAGTCGGTGCGCGAGTTCATCGTCGGCTACACGACCTTCTACCTCTCCGAGCGCACCCGGGCCGACCTGTTGGACGGGGCCTTCGCGCACCTGCGCACTCGCGCGCCGTTGCGCGACATCGTGCGCGCGACGGCGAAGCACTTCCCCCAGGCGATCGACACGGTCGCCCGGCACACGGGCAGGATCGAGCTGGGCGAGCGGCCGGTGCGCAGCATCCTGCTGACCACGAACGCGCTGCGCACCGGCGGCGTCTCCCGCGTCGTGCTGTCGCAGGCGCGCCTGCTGCGGCAGGCGGGGTTCCGCGTCGCGATCGCGACGCGGGAACCCGGCAGCGACGACGCCGACCTGCCCGAGGGGGTCGATCTCGTCGAGATCGCCGATCGCGGTCTTGCCGCCCGGCTCGCGCAATGGGCGGATGTGTGCCGGCGGCACCGGGTCGATCTGGTGATCGACCACCATTGGCTCTACTCGCCGGACTGGCCGGCGTACGCGCTCGCCGCCCGCGGCGAGGGCGCAGCGACGATCGGGTGGGCGCACAACTTCGCGGGAAGGCCGATCCTGCTGGGGCTGCGGAGGCTGGACTTCCAGACGCGCCATCTGAACGCGCTCGCCAAGCTCGTCGTGCTGTCGCCCCTGGACGTGGCGTTCTGGAAGCTGCGCGGAGTGTCGCACGTGGCGTGGCTGCCGAATCCCCCGTCGCCGCTCCTTCTGGAGTCGGCGCCCCGCAGCTCGCCGAGAGCCCTCACCGCAGGTCGCCGCATCGAGCTGGTGTGGTGGGGTCGTCTCGAGCAGCGCACGAAGCGCGTGACCGACCTCGTCGACGTCGCCGCGCGTCTCCAGGGGCTGCGCGTCGACTTCAGACTGCGCATCATCGGCCCGGACTGGAACGACATGACGGCGGAGCGCCTGAACGCGCTCGCCCGCGAACGCGGGCTCGCAGACCGGGTCGAGGCGATCGGCCCGCTGTCCGGTCAAGACCTCGTCGACGCGATCCGCACCGCGGACCTCTTCGTGAACACGAGCGTCATCGAGGGCTACCCGCTCTCGATCCCGGAGGCGCAGTCGTTCGGGCTGCCTGTCGCGATGTACGAGCTGCCGTGGCTGGCCCTCGTCGACGGCAATGCGGGCATCGTCGCCTCTCCCCAGGGCGACCCGGCCGCGCTCGCCGGGCGCATCGCGCAGCTCGCCGGCGACCCCGACCTGTACGCCTCGCTCTCCGCCGGAGC
>JASGDZ010000294.1:0-4027 GCA_047606835.1 Microbacterium sp.
CTTCCCCTCGATCCCGCCGCCCCACGCGTCGCGCGCGGACTCGACCGCGGCGAGGAGGGCGACGAAGGGATCGTTCATGCATCCCAGGCTACGCGCCGCCTCCGACATCCATAGAACAAAGAGTCGATCTGTGGATGACTATTCCTGGAATCATCGGCATCCGGAAGAGCGGGATGCCGCCCGTGCAGTTTCCGAGATGCGTAGATATGGACGATACCCGCCAGATCGGATGGGGGCTCCGGTGAGGAGGGCGCAGTCCTCGCCGGAGAACGTGTGGAGCGATGCAGGCGGCGGGGTCCGCTCGGGTGCGGCCCTCGACGACAGCGCCCTGGGGCGGCGGATCGCCGATTTCCACGACGGATGTATCATGCATCCTCTTTCGCGCTCCTTCCTGGTGTGGACAGAATGGGCGCTATGACCGACACCGATCGGTCGGAGCCCCTCGACGTCGTGCCGGACGAGCCGGACGCGCGCGCCGAGGGAGCCGAACCGACCCGCTGGGAGCGCGCCGCCGAGCTGTTCGGCCGCTGGCGCGAGGGCGAGGCGCGCGCGATGGACGAGCTCGTGCGGCTCATGTCGCCGGTGCTGTGGCACGTGGTGCGGGCCTACGGCCTCGACCGCGCGCTCGCCGAGGACGTCGTGCAGACGACCTGGCTCACTCTCGTCACGCGGCACGAGTCGATCCTCGAGCCGCAGGCGGTCTCGGGGTGGCTCACCACGTGCGCGCGCCGGGAGGCGTGGCGCGTCGGCAAGCTGCAGCGGCGGGCCGACCCGACCGAGGCCGAGCACCTGGAGCCGCACCTGCCCACGGCCGCGTCGGCGGAGGACTCCGCCGTCGAGGACGACGAGGCGAGCCGGCTGTGGAACGCGGTGTCGACGCTCAACGACCGCTGCCAGCGGCTGCTGCGCGTCGTGGCGTTCGAGGAGCGCCCCGACTACGCGCGGCTGGCGCAGGATCTGTCGATGCCGATCGGCAGCATAGGACCGACCAGGCAGCGATGTCTGGCGAAGCTGCGCGTCCTGCTCGAGGACGCGCATGGCAGGACATCCGGGGGGATGGGATGAAAGAACTCGACTACGACCCGGCGGCGGATGCCGCCCTGTTCGCGCGGCTTCGCGCGGTGTGGGAGGAGCGGGACCCCGTGCCGGCCGACCTCGTCGACCGCATGGTCGCGGCGGTCGCGGTGGAGGACCTCACGCGCGAATACGCGCTGCTCACGCTCGTGGAGAGCGCCGAGTTCGCCGCCGTGCGCGGCGAGCACGACACGCTCACGCTGCAGTTCAGCGATGGCAAGACCAGCATCCTGCTGCACGTCAGCGAGACGGATGCCGGCGGCCGCCGCGTCGACGGCTGGGTGGATGCCGCCGCGCTCGCCGTGCGGCTGGCGCAGGGCGAGCGGGAGTGGTCGGCAGACCCCGGCGAGTCGGGGCGCTTCGCGTTCGACGCCCTGCCGGCGGGGCTCACCCGCATCCGGCTCGTGATCCGAGACGGCGACGAGGACGGCGGCCTGCGCGAGTTCGAGACCTCGCAGTTCGAGATCTGACCCGCTCGCCCGGCGAGCGAAGCGAGACGCGGTGACCGATTGAAGGAGACCTGATGGCCGACGTGCCCCCCGATGAAGACCGCTCCGCGCGCGACGGCACGCGAGGCAGCTGGCGCGACCGCTACGACGCGGCCCGCGATCGCGGGATCGCCCTCGACCCGAAGAGCGATCCGGTCGAGGGGGTCGCCGCGTACCCGACCGAGTACGCCACCGACCATCTCCTCGCGACAGCGGGGAGCGACGACCTGCCGAAAGTGCTGGAACTGCTGCAGGATGCCGCTCAGGACTTCGGCTGGGGTGTCGAGCTGCGCAACGTCGACGACTCGGCGCTCGACCTGCGGACCGCGCGGGAGCGCGCGGCACGGTGGCGCGAGCGCCTCGACCTGCCCACGGTCTACCGGGTGCGCATCTTCGCGAAGCCGAGCCCCGACCGCGACGACCAGCCGGTGCCGCCGATCGACGCGTGGCGGCTGCTGCAGCGGCTGCGGGCTCGCAACGGCAAGGACGTCCAGGGCGTGGGCCTCGACCACGTGCTGTCGGTGGACAGCCCGTACGGGCGCACGAACCCATACGGCCGGACGAACCCGTACGGCCGCACGAACCCGTACGGCCGCACGAACGCGCCGGGCACCGAGTCCTACGCCGAGGCCGGCAGCGGCGGGCGCCAGGTGGTGGCCTATGTGGGCCCCGAGCCGGAGCGCCGCCTGCCGCTCTCGGCGCACGGGCGCAGGCCCGTCGTGGCGGTGCTCGACACCGGCTGCGGCGCGCACCGCTGGCTGCCCGACGAGATCGTCACCCGCAAGCCCGTCGTGGACGGCCATCGGATCGGCCTCACCGACGATGCGACCGACCCCGAGATCACCGGCGACGTCGCGGGGCCCTTCGACGGAGAGCTCGACGCCTCCGCCGGGCACGGCACCTTCATCGCAGGCATCGTCCGGCAGGTCAGCCCGGAGAGCGACATCGTCTCGATCCGGGTCGCCGACAGTCAGGGCACGGTGCTCGAGGGCGACTTCATGTATGCGGTCCGCTCGCTCGTGAAGTGGATGTCCCTTCCGGGCGACGAGGGCCGCCAGATCGACGTCATCAACATCTCGCTCGGCTATTACCACGAGACGCCGGAGGACGAGCTCTTCGATCGCACGCTCAGCGAACTGCTCGTGATCGCACGGCGCAGCGGCTGCGCCGTCGTGTGCTCAGCCGGCAACGATGCGACCGATCGCCCCACCTTCCCGGCGGCGCTGTGGCGCTGGAACGGCGCGGATTACGTGGTCGACGATCCCGCGGACGCCGCCCCGCACGTGTCGGTCGGCGCGCTCAATCCGAACGGCAGCATGGCGCTGTTCAGCAACGTCGGCGCATGGGTGAAGACGTTCGCCCCTGGCGCCGCCGTGCTCAGCACCTCGCCGCCCTTCGACGGCGGCACCCAGGCGGGCAGCCGCAACGACCGGTACGGCGCCAGGCGGGAGACCATCGACCCCGACGACTTCAGCGGCGGCTTCGCCCTGTGGAGCGGCACGTCGTTCGCGGCCCCGTACGTCGCGGGGCTGCTCGCACGCTCCATCGCGCCAGACCTCATGAAGAGGGGGAGGAAGACGGATGCCGCGACGCGCTGCGCGGCGCTGAACGTCGCCGTCGGCGACGCCTACGACCTCCTCGCGGAACTCGGACCCCGCGCGGACTGAAAGCCGGGGTGAACGCGGCCAAGATGGTGGTGTGGTCGTCAGCACAGAGGAGCGGCACCGATCCGCGGCCGAACTCGTCAATCGCGGACGGGTCGCCGAGGCGATCCGACTCCTCGAGCGCGCGCTCGCGGACGCCGAGGACGCGAACGTGCGGGCGCGCCTGGCGGGGACGCTGGCCTACGCGCTGGCGAAGACCGGTGAGCTCGAACGCTCCGAGGAGCTGATCACGCAGGCGCTCGGCGTGGCCGGCGTCGACGCCCACACACGCGCAGTGCTGTCCGGTCAGCTGGGCGCCCTCGCCCAGCAGGCCGGACGACTCGATGACGCGCAGCGATGGCTGTCGCGAGGGATCGAGAGCCTGCACGAAGATGCGCCGGCGCGGGCGAACCTGCACATCACGAGGGGTCTGCTCGGCATCGAGCGGCGCGATCTGCGCACCGCGCGGGACGACACGCTCGCAGCCATCGCCGTGTACGAGCGGGAGGGCATGGACGAGGCCGCGGCACAGGCACGCCACAATCTCGGCTACATCGCGCTGCTCGAAGGAGACCTCGTCGCTGCGCTCGCCGCGATGGGGGAGGCTCGGTCGGTGCTCGCCGGGCTGTCTCCGGCGTCCGCGGCGATCGGCGACGTCGACCGCGCCGAGGTGCTGCGCGACGCGGGCCTCACGGGCGAGGCCGAGCGCATCCTGGCATCCAGCGCGGTCGTCTTCGGTCGGCAGCGGCTGCCGCAGGCCCGCGCGGAGGCCGAGGTCGCCCTCGCCGCCGCGCAGCTCACGCACGACCCCGCCGCCGCCGC
>JASGDZ010000295.1:0-4630 GCA_047606835.1 Microbacterium sp.
CACCGCCGGGCCCTCGTCGGAGATGAGCCGGCCGGTGAGCGCGACCGGCGCATCGGGGTCGTCGCGGGCGAGCGCCGACAGGGCGGATGCCGCGGCATCCGCTTCTTCTCGCGTCGCCGCCCAGCCGACCGCCACCGCGAGCGACGTGGGCGTGTCGAGACCGGCCTCCTGCAGGTCGACGCGGAGCTGACCGGTGACCCACCAGCCCTCCTTCCCGTCGTTGACGCGCGACGACACGACGATGAAGTCGTCCGGGATCCAGCGGCCGCTCACCGACACCTTCTGGCCGACGAGCGGGCCGGGCAGGTACTCCCCCGGCGCCGTGACCTCGGCGATGGGCCGCACCTGCTCGGTCGCGCCCGGCGTCGCGGGGCTCGCCGCGATCGCACGCCCCAGCTGCCACTGCCCGAGCCACGCGAAGACGCCCGCCACCACGAGGCACAGTCCGAGCAGGGCCAGCCAGCGCGGCCGCAGCAGCACCTCGCGCAGCGTCGGCGGGAAGACGTCCGGCGCGACGGCATCCGTCATCGACCGCGTCATCCCGTGCTGTAGGGGGCGACGACGACCTCGACGCGCTGGAACTCCTTCAGGTCGGAGTACCCGGTCGTGGCCATCGACTTCTTGAGCGCGCCGATGAGGTTCGCGGTGCCGTCCGCGACGGGCGCGGGCCCGAAGAGGATCTCCTCCAGCGGCGCCACCTGCGCGACCTCCACGCGGCGCCCGCGCGGCAGCTTCGGGTGATGGGCCTCCGGCCCCCAGTGGTGGCCGCGGCCGGGGGCGTCGGTGGCGCGCGCGAGGGCGACGCCGAGCATCACGGCATCCGCCCCCATCGCGAGCGCCTTCACCAGGGCGCCCGACGTGCCCACGCCGCCGTCGGCGATGACGTGCACGTAGCGGCCGCCCGACTCGTCGAGGTAGTCGCGGCGGGCGCCGGCGACGTCGGCCACCGCCGTGGCCATCGGGGCGTGGATGCCGAGGGTCGCCCGCGTCGTGGATGCCGCACCGCCGCCGAAGCCGACGAGCACGCCCGCCGCGCCGGTGCGCATGAGGTGCAGCGCCGCCGTATAGGTCGCGGCCCCGCCGACGATGACCGGCACGTCGAGGTCGTAGATGAACTTCTTGAGGTTGAGCGGCTGATCGACGCTGGAGACGTGCTCGGCCGACACCGTCGTCCCGCGGATGACGAAGAGGTCGACGCCGGCGGCGACGACGGTCTCGTAGAGCTGCTGCGTGCGCTGCGGGGTGAGGGCTCCGGCCACCGTGACGCCGGCGGCGCGGATCTCGGCGAGCCGCTGCGACACCAGCTCGGGCTTGATCGGCTCGGCGTACAGCTCCTGCATCCGCCGCGTCGCCTCGCCGTCGGGCAGCGACGCGATCTCGTCGAGCACGGGCTGCGGATCGTCGTAGCGAGTCCACAGGCCCTCGAGGTCGAGCACGCCGAGGCCGCCGAGGCGGCCGAGCTCGATCGCGGTGGCGGGGCTGACGACGGAGTCCATCGGCGCGCCGAGCACCGGGATGCCGAACTGGAACGCGTCGATCGACCACGCCGTCGAGACGTCCTCGGGGTTGCGGGTGCGCCGCGACGGCACCACCGCGATGTCGTCGAACGTGTACGCGCGACGCGCGCGCTTCGCGCGGCCGAGCTCGATCTCCATGCTCACGCGCCCCAGCCTACCCGCGCGCCTCCCGCCGCTCCCTCTCTCGCCGCCCCCTCTCCCGCCGAGCTCCCTCTCCCGCCGGGCCCCCTCCCGCCGAACCCATCCACTCCGCGGCGAGTCCATCCATCCACCCGATCTCTGAGGATGGATTGGCGCCCGAGTGGATGGGCTCGGCGGCCATGGGCTCGGCGACCCGGGCTCGGCGACCATGGGCTCGACGGCCATGGGCTCGGCGGCCCGGGGCCTCCGCGCGGGCCCGCCGGGGAGGTGCTGCGTCACGTGCACGGCATCCGTCGCCGTCACCAGGGCTCGTCGGCCCGCGGGATGACGTCGAGCACGTGGTCGAGCGCGGACGGGAAGCACGAGCGGAACATCTCGCCGACGCTCTCGTCGTCGCCGTAGTCGTCGACGAGCCGCATGCCGATCATCGTGTTGATGAGCATCCCCTCTGCCATGAACGACCGGGCCTCCTCGACGTCGAAGCCGCACTCCTCGCGGAAGAAGCGCCACACCTTCGCGAATCCGCCCCGTGCGGCCGGCCCGATCACGGGGTGACTGCCGAGCAGGTAGGCGTGCGAGAGCGTCTGGTGCAGCCCGCGCACGCGCAGCAGGTCGACGTACGCCTGGCCGACGCGCTTCGAGATGGGCAGGTCGCCGTCGGCCGCGAGCGCCTCGGCGAACACCTCGAGCAGCTCGTCGAGCGCGGCATCGATGGCGGCGAGGAAGAGGCTCTCCTTCGAGCCGAACAGCCGCACCACGTAGGGCTGGCTGACGCCGGCCGCTTTGGCGACCTCGTCGGTCGTCGCGCCGTCGTACCCGCGAGCGCCGAACACGGCCAGCGCGGCGCGAAGGATCTGCTCTCGGCGCTCCACCGAAGTGAGTCGTCTTCCGGCGTCTGGGATCGTCGTCGAACTCATGCTTGACATGTTATCAGTCGATTACTACATTGAATCGCATTGAAGTAATCATTGAATTACAACTACGGCATCGCACGATGGGAGAGCCCGATGACGACGGAACTGCTCGACGAACGACACACGGATGCCGCGCCCGGCGCGCGACGCCGCCCCTTCGGACTCGTCGTCGCCGCCGCATCCGTGCCCATGTTCATGGCGACGCTGGACAACCTCGTCATGACCAACGCCCTCCCCGTGCTGCACGACAGGCTCGGCGCGTCGGTCGAGGAGTTGCAGTGGTTCGTCAACGCGTACACGCTCGCGTTCGCGAGCGCGATCCTCATCGCGTCGGCGTTGGGCGACCGCTACGGCCGGCGCACCGTGTTCATCGCGGGGATCGCCGTGTTCGGCGTCGGCTCGGCGCTGGCCGCCCTCAGCACCGACCCCGGCCAGCTCATCGCCGCACGCGCGCTGCAAGGCTTCGGCGGAGCGGGGGTGCTGCCCCTGTCGCTCGCCCTCATCTCGGGCGGCGTCTCCCCCGAGCGCCGGCCGCTCGCGATCGGCATCTGGGGCGGCATCTCGGGCCTCGGCGTCGCCGTCGGCCCCCTCGTCGGCGGCGCCGTCATGGAGGGCTGGAACTGGCAGGCGATCTTCTGGATCAACGTCCCGGTCGCCCTGATCGCGATCCCGCTCGCACTCTTCGCGCTCGGCAACGACTTCGGCGTCCGCGCGCGAATCGACGTTCTCGGCGCCATCCTCGCCGGGCTGGGTGTGCTCGCCCTCGTGCACGCGATCGTGCGGGGCAACGACGACGGGTGGGCCTCGGCCGACGTCATCGCCGAGCTCGTCGCGGGAGTCGCACTCGTCGCCTCCTTCCTCGTCTGGCAGCTGCGCGCGAAGGCGCCGCTCGTTCCGCTGCGGCTGTTCCGCGACCGCTCGTTCTCGGCGACGAACATCGTGGGGTTCGCGTTCAGCTTCGGCACGTTCGGCGCCGTGTTCATCCTCATCCAGTACATGCAGGTCGTGCAGGGCGCGACGCCGCTCGAGGCGGCCGTGCAGACGACACCGTGGACTCTCGCCCCCATGTTCGTCGCGCCGATCGCCGGCATCGTCGCACCGCGGGTCGGCACGCGTGCGCTCATGATCGCGGGCCTGGGTCTGCAGGCCGTTGCGCTGCTGTGGCTGGCGCTCCTGCTGTCGACCGACGTCGACTATCCGCGCCTCGTGCTGCCCTTCGTCATGGCGGGCGTGGGCATGGGCCTCGTCTTCGCCCCGTCGGCGACGGCTCTGCTCGCGACTCTCGGCGCCGTCGACCACGCGAAGGCGTCCGGCGTCAACTCGACCGTGCGCGAGATCGGCATCGCCCTCGGGACCGCTGTCATGACAGCGGTCTTCGTCGGAGCGGGCGGCGAGTTGCGCCCCGAGCTGTATGTCGACGCGGCGCGTCCGGCCGTGCTCGTCGGATCGGCGACGCTCTTCGCAGCGACGATCGCGGCGCTGTGGCTGCCCGCGGGGCGGGCGGCCACAGCCGACGCGCCCGCAGCCGTCGCGGCATCCCCCGCCCGCACTCGGTGAGCGTCGCGCCGGCGGACCGACGGGGCGGGTCCAAGGCCGATCGGCGATCTACCGCTTGTAGTTGGGCGCCTCGACGACGATCTGCACGTCGTGCGGGTGCGACTCCTTCAGCCCCGCCGGCGTGATGCGCACGAACCGGCCCTTCGCCTTCAGCTCGTCGATCGTGCGGGCGCCGACGTAGAACATCGACTGCCGGAGCCCGCCGACGAGCTGATACGCCACCGCCGACACGGGGCCGCGGTAGGCGACCTGTCCCTCGATGCCCTCGGGGATGAGCTTGTCGTCCGACGGCACGTCGGCCTGGAAGTAGCGGTCCTTCGAATAGGAGGTCCTCTTGCCGCGCGTCTGCAGGGCGCCGAGCGACCCCATCCCGCGGTACAGCTTGAACTGCTTGTCGCCCGGAGAGATCGTGTTCCAGGGCGGCAAGCAGTTCAAGCTGTACCGCGGGATGGGGTCGCTCGGCGCCCTGCAGACGCGCGGCAAGAGGACCTCCTATTCGAA
>JASGDZ010000296.1:0-9052 GCA_047606835.1 Microbacterium sp.
CGGCCAGCGCCTCGCGGTAGGCTCCGATCGGTCGGGACGTGCCGGGATCGGTGACGGTGCTCCATCGCACGACGCCGCCGCGGTCGATGAGGAAGCTCGCCCGGGTGGCGATGCCCCGGTCGTGCAGGAAGACGCCGTATGCGGCAGCGACGTCTCCGTGCGGCCAGAAGTCCGACACCAGGTCGAAGCCGTATCCCTGCTCGTCGGCCCACGCCCGCAAGCTGTGATGGCTGTCCACCGAGATGGCCACGACGCGCACGGCGGCATCTTCGAAGGCCGCGATGTTGTCTCGGATCTCGCACAGTTCTGCCTGACAGCGTCCGGAGAACGCGAGGGGGAAGAACACCAGCACGACGGCCGAGTCGCGCCATGCGTCGCTGAGCGTGAGCTCGCCGCCGCCGGCCAGCGGAAGAGTGAAGTCGGGCGCCTGGTTTCCGATGTCGATCGTCATGCCGTCATCCTCTCACCTGCGCGAACCAGTCCATCGCCCGCTGGTGGATTGTGGCTAGGCTGAGTGCGGCGCCCGTTGTCGCACGCCGACAAAGCGTCCCGCGTCCGTACGACACTCACCTGGCACGATGCGCCAGCGGAAGGAAGGCTCGCCGTGACCGTCCACGATCAGGATCCGTACTCGCAGGGACCGCTGGACAGCGATCCCGAGGAGACCTCGGAGTGGCAGGAGTCCCTCCAGCAGCTCGTCGACGCCAAGGGCTCCGGCCGTGGGCGCGAGATCATGCTGAGCCTGCTGCAGAAGTCGCACGAGCTGCACCTGAACGTGCCGCAGGTGCCGACCACCGACTACATCAACACGATCGCACCGGAGAACGAGCCGGAGTTCCCGGGCGACGAGGAGCTCGAGCGCCGCTACCGCCGGTGGATCCGCTGGAACGCCGCCGTGACGGTGCACCGCGCGCAGCGGCCCGGCATCGGGGTGGGCGGGCACATCTCGACGTATGCGTCGTCCGCCTCGCTGTACGAGGTGGGCTTCAACCACTTCTTCCGCGGCCCCGACGACCCGTCGGGGGGCGACCAGGTCTTCGTCCAGGGGCACGCCTCGCCGGGGATCTACGCGCGTTCGTTCATGGAGGGACGACTCACCGAGGCGCAGCTCGACGGCTTCCGCCAGGAGAAGTCGAAGGCGCCGAACGCGCTGCCGTCGTACCCGCACCCGCGCCTCATGCCCGACTACTGGCAGTTCCCGACCGTGTCGATGGGCCTCGGGCCGATCAACGCGATCTACCAGGCGATGACCAACAAGTACCTCACCAACCGCGGGATCAAGGACCTGACGGACGCCAAGGTGTGGGCCTTCCTCGGCGACGGGGAGATGGACGAGGTCGAAAGCCGCGGCCAGCTCCAGGTGGCCGCCAACGAAGGACTGGACAACCTGATCTTCGTCGTGAACTGCAACCTGCAGCGCCTCGACGGCCCGGTGCGCGGCAACGGCAAGATCATCCAGGAGCTGGAGAGCTTCTTCCGCGGCGCCGGGTGGAACGTCATCAAGGTGGTGTGGGGACGCGGCTGGGATCCGCTGCTGGCGAGCGACCACGAGGGCGCGCTGGTGCGCCTCATGAACACGACGCCCGACGGAGACTTCCAGACCTTCCGCGCCGAGGACGGCGCATTCATCCGCAACCACTTCTTCGCGCGCGACGAGCGCACGGCCGCGATGGTCGCCGACTGGTCGGACGACGACATCTGGATGAAGCTGCGGCGCGGCGGGCTCGACTACCGGAAGGTCTACGCGGCATTCAAGACCGCCGTGGAGCACAAGGGGCAGCCCACCGTCGTGCTCGCCAAGACGATCAAGGGGTACGGCCTCGGGCATCACTTCGAAGGCCGCAACGCCACCCACCAGATGAAGAAGATGGCGCTCGACGACCTCAAGCAGTTCCGCGATTCGATGCGGATCCCCGTCACCGACGCCCAGCTCGAGGAGAACCCGTACCTGCCGCCCTACTTCAACCCCGGCCCGCAGGACGAGACGATCCAGTACATGATCGAGCGCCGGCGCGCGCTCGGCGGCTTCCTCCCCGCTCGGCGATCGACGCACGTTCCGCTGACGCTCCCGGGCGAGAGCGTGTACGCACTCCCGAAGAAGGGCTCGGGCACGCAGGAGGTCGCCACCACGATGGCGTTCGTACGGCTGCTCAAAGACCTGCTGCGGGCGAAGGACTTCGGCCACCGCATCGTGCCGGTCATCCCCGACGAGGCGCGCACGTTCGGCATCGACGCGTTCTTCCCGACCGCGAAGATCTACAACCCGCACGGACAGAACTACACCGCGGTCGACCGCGAGCTGCTCCTCGCCTACAAGGAGAGCCCGCAGGGCCAGATCATGCACGTCGGCATCAACGAGGCCGGCGCGCTCGCCGCGTTCACGGCGACGGGCACGGCATACGCGACGCACGGCGAGCCGCTGATCCCGATCTACGTGTTCTACTCGATGTTCGGCTTCCAGCGCACCGGAGACGCCCAGTGGGCCGCGGGCGATCAGATGGCGCGCGGCTTCATCATCGGAGCGACCGCCGGCCGCACGACGCTGACCGGCGAGGGCCTTCAGCACGCCGACGGGCACTCGCCGCTCCTGGCCTCCACCAACCCCGCCACGGTGTCCTACGACCCCGCCTACGGGTACGAGATCGCGCACATCGTGCAGTCGGGCCTGGAGCGCATGTACGGCGGGAGCCACCCCGACCCGAACGTCATGTACTACCTCACCGTCTACAACGAGCCGATCGTGCAGCCCGCCGAGCCCGAGGGAGTGGATGTCGAGGGCATCGTCCGCGGCATCCATCGCATCTCCACGGGCTCCGGCGACGGGCCACGCGCCCAGCTGCTGGCCTCCGGCGTGGGCGTGCCGTGGGCGCTGGAGGCGCAGCAGCTGCTGCGCGACGACTGGGGAGTGCAGGCGGATGTCTGGTCGGTCACCTCGTGGTCGGAGCTACGCCGTGACGGCCTGGCCGCCGACGAGCACAACTTCCTGCACCCGCACGAGGAGCCGCGCACGGCCTACGTGACGCACAAGCTCGCCGGCGCACCGGGACCCGTCGTCGCGGTGAGCGACTTCATGCACGCGGTGCAGGACCAGATCCGCCCGTGGGTGCCGCAGCGGTTCGCCACCCTCGGTGCCGACGGCTTCGGCTTCTCCGACACGCGCGCGGCGGCCCGGCGCTACTTCAAGATCGACGGCCCCTCCGTCGTCGTGCGCACGCTCCAGGCCCTCGCCGAAGACGGCGCCGTCGACCGCGCTCTCGCTGCGCAGGCGATCGAAAGGTACCGCCTGTTCGATGTGAACGCCGGCACGAGCGGCAACGCGGGCGGCGAGAGCTGACGCCGCGGATGCCGTCGCCGACGCCGTCGATGGACAAACCAGAGACGCTCGCCTGGCTGCGCCGCATCTCCGGCGATCTCGCGACGGCCACGCTGCGTCGGCTCGAGGAGTCGCTTCCCTGGTACGCGGAGATGCCGCCGGCGCGGCGGTCGGCGGTCGGGCTGGTGGCTCAGGCCGGCATCACGTCGTTCATCCAGTGGTACGACGACCCGGAGTCGACGCCGTGGATCGCCGCCGACATCTTCGCGGCAGCCCCGCGCGAGCTGCTGCGCAGCGTGAGCCTGCAGCAGACGCTGCAGCTGATCCGGGTGACGGTGGAGGTCACCGAGCAGCGCGTCGCCGGGAAGGGCGAGCACCTGCGGGAGGCGATCCTGCTGTACTCGCGCGAGGTGGCGTTCGCGGCCGCGGACGTCTACGCACGCGCCGCCGAGGCGCGCGGCTTGTGGGACGCGCGGCTGGAGGCGCTGGTGGTGGACTCGATCCTGACCGGCGAGACGGACGAGGAGCTGCCGAGCCGCATCGCCGCCCTCGGCTGGCACGGCCACGGGGAGGTGTGCGTGCTGGTGGGCACGACTCCCCCGCAGTTCGACGTCGACCAGCTGCGGCGGATGGCCCGCAAGCTCGAGGTCGACGTGTTGATCGGCGTGCAGGGCTCCCGCCTCGTGCTGGTGATCGGGCGGGCCCAGCTCACCGGTCGCGTGGGCGACGAGCCCGCGCCCGAGCTGCCCTTCCCCGAGATCGCCCGTCAGCTCGAACCGGGCTTCGGCCCCGGATACCTCGTCGTCGGCCCGTCGGTCGCCGCGCTCGTCGACGCGAGTCAGAGCGCGCGTGCGGCGCTCGCCGGGTTCGCCGTGGCCCGCGGATGGCGCAACGCACCGCGCCCGGTCGAGGCCGACGACCTGCTGCCGGAGCGCGCCCTCGCCGGTGACCCGCTCGCTCGGCAGACGCTCGTCGAGCGCATCTACCGGCCGCTGCAGGCGCACAGCCCCGACCTCGTGGCCACACTGTGGAGCTACCTCGACAACGGCCGGTCGCTGGAGGCGACGGCGCGCGACCTCTTCGTCCATCCGAACACCGTGCGCTACCGCCTGAAGCGCGTCTCGGAGGTGATCGGCTGGGATGCCACCGGCCCCCGTGAGGCGCTCATCCTGCAGACGGCGCTGATCCTGGGCTCGATCGGGCCGACGGAAGTGCGCAGGCGCACGGCGCCGTCACGTCGGGCGCAGGGATGAGCCGCCCGAGATTGTCATGCATGCACAAGCCTGCCCGGCATTCTTGTGACGAGCCCACCAGAGAGGGGTTCTGGATGATTGGCAGGATTGAAACGTGATCGTCGTCGTCTGCCCTGGTCAGGGCTCACAGACTCCCGGCTTCCTTGCACCCTGGCTCGAGCTCGACGGCGCGCGGGAGCGCATCGAGGCGTACTCGCAGGCTGCGGAGGTCGACATCGCGCTGCACGGCGTGCACTCCGATGCCGCGGTCATCCGCGACACGAGCATCGCGCAGCCGCTGATCGTCGCCGCCAGCCTCCTCGCGTGGCGGGTGCTGCACGACCGACTCGCCTCGGGCGCCGTCGACGGTGTCGCGGGACACTCCGTCGGCGAGTTGGCGGCGCTCGCCGCGGCGGGCGTCCTCACCGACGAGGACGCGATGCGCCTGGTCGGACTGCGTGGGCGGGCGATGGCGCACGCCGCCGCCTTCGAGATCACCGGGATGAGCGCCGTCGTCGGAGGGGTCGAGGACGAAGTGCTCGCCCGCATCGACAATCTCGCGCTGACCGCCGCCAACCGCAACGGCGCCGGCCAGATCGTCGCGGCGGGCGGCATCGGTCAGCTCGATCTGCTTCGCCAGGATCCGCCCGCGAAGGCCCGGGTGATCCCGTTGCCCGTCGCCGGCGCGTTCCACACCGCGTACATGGAGCCGGCCGTCGAACGGCTGCGCCACGCGGCCGCCGGCCTCGCCACCGCCGACCCCGCGATCACACTGTGGACGAACCGCGACGGCTCCGTCGTGACCTCCGGCCGCACCGCGCTGGACCTGCTCGTCGGACAGGTCGCCTCGCCCGTCCGCTGGGATCTGTGCATGCAGTCGTTCGCCGAGCACGGCGTGACCGGCATCGTCGAGCTCGCCCCGGCGGGAACGCTCGTGGGCCTCGCCAAGCGCGCGCTCAAGGACGTGCCGGCCGTCGCTGTGCGCACGCCCGACGACCTCGACGACGCCGTCGCCCTCGTCGCAGGGGACCGCTCATGACCCTGAGGCAGTCCGCGGGACCCGCGCACACCCGCATCTACGCGTACGGCGCCGCGCGGGGCGAGAACTTCGTGCCGAACGACGACCTCGTCGGTCCGATCGACTCCAGCGACGAGTGGATCCGGCAGCGGACGGGCATCATCACCCGCACCCGGGCGAACAAGGAGACGACGGCGATCGATCTCGCGTCGGATGCCGCCGCCGAGGCGATCCAACGCTCAGGGGTCGACCCCGCACAGGTCGACGCCGTCATCGTCGCGACCATCAGCAACCCCAAGCAGACGCCCTCCGTCTCCGCGATCGTGGCCGACCGCGTCGGAGCCAATCCCGCGGCCGCATACGACGTCAACGCCGCGTGTGCCGGCTTCGCCTACGGCGTGGCGCAGGCCGACGCGCTCATCCGCGCGGGCGCCGCGCACTACGCCGTGGTCGTCGGAGCCGAGAAGCTCAGCGACATCGTCGACCCGGCGGATCGCAGCATCTCGTTCCTGCTCGGCGACGGCGCGGGCGCGGTCGTGATCGGGCCGAGCGACACGCCGGGCATCGGTCCGACGGTGTGGGGCTCGGACGGCTCCAAGGCCGACGCCGTGGGCATGAACAGCACGCTCACGCAGTTCCGCGACGGCGAGGTGCCGTGGCCGACGCTGCGCCAGGAGGGACCGACCGTCTTCCGATGGGCGGTATGGGAGATGGTCAAGGTCGCACGACAGGCGCTCGAGGCCGCGGGGGTCGAGGCATCCGACCTCGCCGCCTTCGTCCCCCATCAGGCCAACCTGCGCATCGTCGACGAGTTCGCCAAGCAGCTGAAGCTGCCCGACACGGTGGTGATCGCGCGCGACATCGAGACGACCGGCAACACGTCGGCTGCCAGCATCCCCCTGGCCACGCATCGACTGCTCCAGGAGCACCCCGAGCTCAGCGGCGGGCTCGCGCTGCAGATCGGCTTCGGGGCGGGCCTCGTCTTCGGCGCGCAGGTCGTCGTCCTTCCCTGACGCGGGCGGACCGCGACCCTAGACTGAACAGCGGCTCCGGCCGAACCGACCACTCACAACAAGGAGAAACCCCATGGCATTCACGAACGACGAGGTCCTCGCCGGGCTCGCCGAGCTGATCACCGACGAGACGGGCATCTCGGGCGACGAGGTCGCGCTGGAGAAGTCCTTCACCGACGACCTCGACATCGACTCGATCTCGATGATGACGATCGTCGTCAACGCCGAGGAGAAGTTCGGCGTGACGATCCCCGACGACGAGGTGAAGAACCTCAAGACCGTCGGCGACGCCGTGGCCTTCATCACGTCCAACCAGGCGTGACACGGTCGTGGGCGGGCGCCGTGCGCGCCCGCCCGCACGCCGCGTCCGAGCATCCCGCACGTCCCCGAACGAGGATCCACATCGCATGAGCAGCACGCGCATCGTCGTCACCGGCATCGGAGCCACGTCGCCCATCGGCGGCACCGCCCCGGAGAGCTGGTCGGCCCTGCTGGGCGGCGCCTCCGGCACCCACACGCTGCAGCACGAGTGGGTCGAGCAGTATCAGCTGCCGGTCACCTTCGCCGCCGAGGCCCTCGTCCGTCCCGAGATGGTGCTGGAGCGTCCCATCGCCAAGCGCCTGGATCCCGCGTCGCAGCTCGCGATGGTGGCGGCGATGGAGGCGTGGGCGGATGCCGGCGCTCCCGACGTCGAGCAGGAGCGGCTCGGCGTCGACTTCGCCACCGGGATCGGCGGGGTGTGGACGCTGCTCGACGCCTGGGACACGCTCAGGGAGAAGGGACCGCGTCGGGTGATGCCGATGACGGTGCCGATGCTGATGCCGAATGCCGCGGCGGGCAACCTCTCGCTGCATTTCGGCGCCCGCGCATACGCCCGCACCGTGGCGAGCGCCTGCGCGTCGAGCACGGAGTCGATCGTGAACGCGGTGGAGCACATCCGCGCGGGCTACGCCGACATCGTGATCGCCGGCGGCACGGAGTCGGCCATCCATCCCATCACACTCGCGGCGTTCGCCTCGATGCAGGCGCTCTCCAAGCGCAACGACTCCCCCGAGACGGCCTCCCGTCCGGGAAGCATCGACCGCGACGGCTTCGTGATGGGCGAGGGCGCGGGGGTGCTGATCCTCGAGTCCGAGGAGCACGCGAAGGCCCGCGGCGCGAAGATCTACGCCTCGGTGGACGGCGGCGGAGTCACCGCCGACTCGTACCACATCACCGCCAACGATCCGGAGGGCCGGGGCGCGTCGCGCGCCGTGCGCATGGCGCTGGAGATGGCGGATGCCTCCCCCGACGACGTGTCGCACATCAACGCGCACGCGACCTCGACGCCCGTCGGCGACCCGAACGAGTACAAGGCGCTGCTGTCGGTGTTCGGCGAACGTGTGCGCGACATCCCCACCTCCGCCACGAAGGCGTCGACCGGTCACCTCCTCGGCGGCACCGGCGCGCTGGAGGCGATCTTCACGGTGCTCGCGCTGCGCGACCGCGTCGCGCCGCCCACGATCAACATCACCGAGCAGGACCCCGAGGTGCCCTTCCGGCTCTCCGGCGGCACGCAGCCGCTCGGAGACGGCGACCTGCTGGCGATCAGCAACTCGTTCGGCTTCGGCGGCCACAACGCGGTCGCGGTGTTCCGCTCGGTCTGACGCCGAAGAGCCGCATCGGGCGGGTTCAGGCGGGGGCGATTCGCTTTTCCAGCGCCGGGAGTGATCACCGACATCCGGTAGTCGCGCCTCGCCCCGCCTGCCCTTTTGTGCTGTGCGGTCTTCTCCCGTCAGCCCACCTTGTGCAGCCACACCACGGGGGCGTCGTCGCTGGCGTGCCGGAACGGCTCCAACTCGTCGTCCCACGCGGTGCCCAGGGCGATGGCGAGCTCGCGCTGCAGCTCGAACGCGTCGCCGGCGGCGACCTCCATCGCGTATCGGATGCGGTCCTCCCCGATCACGACGTTTCCGGCCGCGTCGGTCTGCGCATAGTGGATGCCGAGGCCCGGAGTGTGCAGCCAGCGACCGCCGTCACTGCGCGGCGTCGGATCCTCGGTGATCTCGAAGCGCAGGTGCTCCCAGCCGCGGATCGCGGTGGTGAGCTGGGCGCCCGTGCCCACGGGCCCCTCCCAGTAGAACTCGGCGCGACGCGCCCCGGCCAGCACGGGCTGCTCGACCCAGTCGAAGCCGACCGGATGCCCGAGCACCCGGCCGACCGCCCACTCCAGGTGAGGGCACAACGCACGTGGCGCGGAGTGGATGTAGATCACTCCACGCGCCTGTGATGTCGCCATCCGTCTCTCCGTTCCGTCAGGTGCGTCTTCCCCTACGACCTGGGTCACGGCGAGCGTGGCTGTGTTCGACTGTGCCTTCATTATGGTCATCGCCGCGCCGAATCACAAGCCTGTGATTCGGCGCGGCGGTGACCATAATGAAGGCACAGTCGAACACAGCCACGCTCGCCGTGACCCAGGTCGTAGGGGAAGACGCAC
>JASGDZ010000297.1:0-6746 GCA_047606835.1 Microbacterium sp.
CCGGCAGCGCGACCGCGACCTGCTGCCCGAGCGTCGCGCACACCGCCTCGACCGCGGCGGCCACACCGGCCGCGGCGGCGTCTCCGCCCGCGGCGGCGAGCGCCGAGAGCTGCTCGTCGAGCGTCGTGAGGTAGTCGGCCAGCAGCGCGTCGTCGTCGCACTGCGCGCCCAACGCCGCGAACGAGATCGCGGTCGGAACGGGGAGGTCGACGGCCGCCATCCTGGTGTTGACGCCCGCGCCGATGACGACCGCGTCCGTGTCGCCGGGCACCGCCTCCGCGAGGATGCCGCAGATCTTCCCTCCGCCAGGCGGCCCGCCGCCCACGGCCCGCCCCGGGACCGCCGCAGGCTCGACCAGCACGTCGTTCGGCCACTTCGCCCGCACCGTGTGCCCGTGTCCGGTCAGCTGCGCCGCGATCGCGCGCGCCATCGCGAGGCCCGCCACCAGCGGGATCCACCCGCGGGCGGCGGGCGGGATGGCGGGGACCCGAACGAGCACCGACGCCGCCAGCGCGCTCCCGCGCGGCGCCGTCCACGATCGGTCGAGGCGGCCGCGGCCGGCCGTCTGATCGGTCGTGAGCAGCACCGACAGGTGCGGCCACGCGCCCGGATCGCGCGCGACGGCCGCCACGAGGTCGGCGTTGGTGGATCCGGTGCGCTCGCGCACCTGCAGCAGGGGGCTCGTCGCCGCCGCGCGCGGATACCCTTCCTCACGCATCGGCATGGCCCCACCCTACGCGCAGCGCGGCCCGTCGTTGTGCCCACCCTCCCATCGGCCGGAAACCCCCGGCGATAGGGTGGAACGCGTGACCGATCAGCCCGACATCCACACCACCGCCGGCAAGATCGCCGACCTGCGTGCACGCTACGCCGAGGCCGTCGTGCAGGCGGAGAAGGTCTCGCAGGACAAGCAGCACGCCAAGGGCAAGCTCACCGCCCGCGAGCGCATCGAGCTGCTGTGCGACCCGGGCACGTTCGTCGAGTTCGACGAGTACGTGCGCCACCGCACCACCGCGTTCGGCATGGACCGCTCCCGGCCGTACGGCGATTCGGTCGTCACCGGCGTCGGCGCGATCCACGGTCGCACGGTCGCCGTCTACGCGCAGGACTTCACGACCTTCGGCGGGTCTTTGGGCGAGGTCGCCGGCGAGAAGATCATCAAGGTCATGGAGTTCGCGATGCGGGGCGGGATGCCGTGCATCGGTCTGCTGGACTCGGGCGGCGCGCGCATCCAGGAGGGCGTCGTCGCGCTCGGCAAGTACGGCGAGATCTTCCGCCTCAACACCGCCGCCTCCGGCGTGATCCCGCAGATCTCGATCATCATGGGTCCCGCCGCGGGCGGCGCCGTGTACTCCCCCGCGCTGACGGACTTCGTCGTGATGGTCGACAAGACGAGCCAGATGTTCGTGACCGGACCCGACGTCATCAAGACGGTGACCGGCGAGGACGTCGGCATGGAGGAGCTCGGCGGCGCCTACACGCACAACACGCGCTCGGGCGTCGCGCACTACCTCGCCGAGGACGAGGACGACGCGATCGACTACGTGCGCACGCTCGTCGGGTTCCTGCCGGACAACAACATGGCGGACGTGCCGGTGTACGAGACGGCGTTCGAGTGGGAGACGACGGATGCCGACCGATCGCTGAACACGATCGTGCCCGACTCGCCCAACCAGCCCTACGACATCCATCAGGTGATCCGCCACGTCGTCGACGCCGAGGACTTCCTCGAGGTGCAGCCGCTGTTCGCGCCGAACATCGTCATCGGCTTCGGCCGCGTCGAGGGCCGCACGGTCGGGATCATCGCCAACCAGCCGTCGCAGATGGCCGGAACCCTCAACATCGAGGCCGGCGAGAAGGCGAGCCGCTTCGTGCGGTTCTGCGACGCGTTCTCGATCCCGATCCTCACCCTCGTCGACGTGCCGGGCTACCTGCCCGGCACCGACCAGGAGTGGACGGGCGTCATCCGCCGCGGCGCGAAGCTGCTGTACGCGTACGCCGAGGCCACGGTGCCGCTCGTGACGGTGATCCTGCGCAAGGCGTACGGCGGCGCGTACATCGTGATGGGCTCGAAGCAGCTCGGCGCCGACATCAACCTCGCGTGGCCCACGGCCGAGATCGCGGTGATGGGCGGCCAGGGAGCGGTCAACATCCTGTTCCGCGGCGAGATCAAGAAGGCCGAGGATGCCGGCGAGGACGTCGCGGCCGTGCGCACGCGGCTGGCGAACGAGTACACCTACAACGTGGCATCGCCCTTCCTGGCCGCCGAGCGCGGCGAGCTCGACGGCATCATCGAGCCGGCGCAGACACGCGTCGCGGTGGCCAAGGCCCTGCGCGCGCTGCGCGGGAAGCGGGCCAGCCTGCCGCCGAAGAAGCACGGTAACATCCCGCTATGAGCGAGGGGGACGCCAAGACGGGCGCCGGCGCGCCTGGACACGATCGCGGTGCGCGCGAGCACTCGGCGGCCGGGCTCGCCATCGAGGTGCGACGCGGCGACCCCACCCCGGAGGAGCTCGCGGCGCTCATCGCTGTCGTGAGCGAGTCGTACGCGCGCGAGGCCGACGCGGCCCTCGCCGACGACGCCCCCGCCTCCAGCGCGTGGCGGCAGTCGCAGCGCGTGCCGAACGAGCGGCTGCGCCGCGACGTCGCGTGGGGCCGGTTCGCCGGCTGACGCTCGCTAGCACGGCATCCTATGGATCTGCTCTGTCCCCCGAAATACCTACAGACACCCCGGTGCGACGGCACGGATACTGGAGGGGCTGGAACGCTTTCGCGTTCGGCTGGCCTGCCCGGCACAGGGTGAACGGGCCAGGTGCCAGCCATCGCGGGGCGGTTTTCGGGTAACCGCCTCGCCGGCGAGGGGCGGGCGGCTTCGCCGCCCCTCGCCTTCACTTTCCGCGTCCGCCCAGAACGTCTGCGTCCGCTCAGAACGTCTGCGTCCGCTCAGGCGCGCGGCGGAAGCGGGATCTCGCGCCACAGGTCGACGCTGTCGTCGTCCGACAGCGCCGACGACTCGTCGCGACCCACGACGGTCACCGCGACGCTGTCGTGCGGAGAGGTGCGGATGTAGAGACGGCTCGAGGTGGATCCGCGGATCGTCTCGGCGAGATCGGCGCGGATGACGCTCAGCGCCGCGGCATCCAGGTCCTCCAGACCGCCCTCGTCGAGCATCGTGACCGACGCGCCACGCCTGCGCGCCTCTTCGAGGGCGGCGCGCACGTCGTCGTCGAGCAGACGCGGCCCGCGCAGCTCGTCGCGCAGGCGTCCCTCGGCCAGCCGTGCCGCAGCACGGCTGTCGTCGCTGAGCATGCCCTCGCTGCGCACCACCTGGGTCAGCACCGGTCCCGCCAGAGCCAGCGCGCGCTGCACCTGCACCCGCCGCTCGCGCTGACGCCCGACCTGGGCCGCCTGCCAGGCCGAGGCCGCCTGCTGGAGCTCGGCCAACCTCGTGGTGTCGTCGGCCGCCCGGTCGAACGACAGCACGAGCAGCTGAGCAGCCGCGACCCACATGATCGAGCCGACCAGACCCAGCGCGAGAGCGAGGGGCTGCCCGATCCACGCGGTGCACGCGATCGTCAGCAGCACGACACCGCTCCACGCGAACCACGGGCGCCGCCGCACCATGACGATCACCATGAGCGCGCCGACACCCCCGATGTACCACGTGGCGAACGCCTCCGTGCGGGCGGCGGCCCCCACGCCGATCGCGATCCCGGACGGCACCGCGAGGGCCACCGCGGTGGCGAAGACCGCCGCGGACAGCGGAAGCCGGACGCGTGCCCGCCGTCTCGGGCGCTCGCCCCCGCCGTTCGCGTCCACGCCGTTCGCCGGCGGACCGTGCGACGGCGGCCGCACCGGCTCCGGGATGAGCAGGCAGAACCAGGTCCCCGCGACGTAGACGGCGAGCGCCCCCACGACGAGCGCCGGCGCGTCGACCGGCTCCGTCCACCACAGTCCGCGCGCGGCGAGGTAGGCGGTGAAGGCGAGGGCGAGCCCGACGAGGACTCTGCGGACGCTGACCATCAGGCCGCCGGCTCCCACGTGAGCGTGACGGTGGTCCCACCGCTGCCGGTGTGGATCGTGGCGTGACCGCCCACGGCATCCAGGCGCGCGACGATGGAGCCGCGGATGCCGAGCCGGTCCGGCGGGATGGCCGAGAAGTCGAACCCCGGGCCGCGGTCGCGCACGATGGCGGACATCCCGCGCTCTCCGGCACGCGTGAGCGACACGTGCAGACCTTTCGCGTCGGCGTGCTGCACGCTGTTGGCCACCGCCTGAGCGGCGGCGAGCACGAGCGCATGGGCGACCCGGCCGGGGATGGCCGGCACGCCCGCGGTGTCGTCGCGCTGCACCTGCAGCCTGATGCCGAGGTCCCTGGACACCCGCTCCAGCTCCGCGCCGATCGCGGCCACCGACATGGGCGCGTCCGGGCCCTCCGCCGACGCGGTGTCGGCGTTGGCGAGCCGCGTGAGCGCCTCCCTGGCCATCTGCACGGCGAGCTGACGCTCGCGCGGCGTCTCCGAGCGCGCGGCGGCGATGAGCGCCGCCAGGACGCTGTCGTGCATGAGGCCGGCGACCGCGACCCGCTCCTCCTCCGCCGCCGCTGCCGCCGCCGCCGCCGAGTACGACGAGACGGCGCGCGCGCGCGCCTCGTCGACGTTCACCGCGACCGCGCGGTACATCCAGGCCAGGGTCACCAGCACACCGCCGAAGATGAGGGCGAACGACACGTCGAGCCCGACGGCGATGCACAGCTGCCTGATCTCGACCGCGTCGTGCGCCGTCCCGACACCCTGGATGAGTCGCGCGACGCCGAACACGAGCGGCGTGACCACGGCCCACGTGATCTGCAGGGTCAGCGAGAACGCGAGCAGGGCGGCCGCCGTCGCCACGTTGACGAGGTAGAACGCCCACGGCTCGGTCTGCGGCGGCAACTGCGACTGCGTCGTCACGATCGGCCAGATCAGGAGCATCACCAGATACGCCACGGCGAACCCGCCGGCGAACGCGCGCACGCCACGGCCGATCGCGCACGCGACGATCATCGCGGCCCAGGGCACGAACGTCGCGACGATGAGCCCCGTGGACCAGCCGGCCAGGACGCCGGAGTCGGTGGTCAGCGCGGCGACGAACGCCTGGGTGCCGAGCACGAGCATCCCGAACCCGACCGAGAGGTCGATGATCCGCTCCATGCGCGTGCGCGTGAAGGTGCCCAGGCTCTCGCTCGACTCGCGCGTGTGCGGGATGCGTCCCCATGCGTCGCCGAGCACGCCAGGAGCGACGTCAACCGCCATCTCGCCCGTCCGCGCTGGGCTGGGCGAGGATACCGTCCTCCATCGCCCGACGCAGGAGATCGACCTTCGTCGGCGCGGGCCGGCCGACCTCGACGTACTTCATCCGCACGCGCGTGATGTTCTCCTTCGCCGTCGAGTAGGCGACGCCGAGCCGGTCGGCGACCACCTTGAGCGGAAGCCCGGCCGCGTAGAGGCGCAGCACCTCGCGCTCTCGCGCCGACAGCTGCGCGTCCGCGAACTCCCGGTCGCCCTCGACCGCGCTCGCCCACTCCACGTTGTTGAGCAGCTCGCCGCGAGCCACCGTGCGGATGGCCGCCATCACCTCCTCGATCGACGAGGACTTGCTGACGACGCCCGCGGCCCCCGCGGCGAGCGCCTCGCGCACCGCGGCCGGTCGGTCGGCGACGCTGTGGATGATGACGCTGGAGCCGTCGCGCACGAGCCGGTCCACGTTCTCGGTGACCGTCGTGCCGTCGCCGAGGGTGAGATCGAGCACGACGACGTCCGCCGGCGCGGACCTGCTGAACGCGCGCCAGTTCAGGTACTCGGTCACATTGCTGCCGGAGAAGACGACCTGTTTGGACTCGGTGCGCGCGCACGCCGCCTGCAGTCCGAGCCGTACCGACTCGTGGTCGTCGATGAGGGCGACGTGGGTCACCCATCCAGGCTAGGGCGCGCGGCCGGGATGCGGTAGCCGGATTCCGCTCACACGCCGTCGCGCACGAGCAGCGCGACGGCCTCGAGGTGATGCGAGTTCGGGAACAGGTCGAACGACGCGACGGATGCCGGCGCATACCCTCCGGCCGCGAAGACGGCGAGGTCGCGCCCGAGCGCGACCGGATCGCATGCGACGTACACGACCGCGGCGGGCCGCAGCGCCGCGATCGCCGCCGACGCCGCCTGGCCCGCACCCGACCGCGGCGGATCCAGCACGACGACGCCACGTCGCAGCCGCTCGAGCTCGGGAGCCGTCGCGCCGCGGGCCAGCCGGGCCAGCCAGTCGTCGACCCGCGCGGTCTCGGCGCGAGCGCCGACCCACTCGGCGAGGTTGTGGCCGGCGTGGTCGGTCGCGCGCTCGTCGGACTCGACGGAGGTCACGCGCACGCCGCCGGCGTCCGCGAGGGCCGCGGCGAACAGGCCGACCCCGCCGTACAGGTCGAGATGCCACGCGTCGGGGTCGAGCCCGGCGGGCAGCTGCGCCAACAAGCCGGTCACGGTCGCGCCGAGCGTCGACGCGGCGAGCCGGTGCACCTGCCAGAAGCCCCCGGCATCCACCCGGAACTCGCGTGCGCCCACCCGCTCGACGACCGTCTCGCGCGCCGCGGGGCTCGGTGCGCGCCGGCCGGACGGACGGGGGATGACGCGCACCCGCCCGTCGTGCGGCTGCACGAGGTCGATGCGTCCGGGGCGCGCGGGGCCGGCGTCGCACACGCGGCGGGCCGCGCGCTCGAC
>JASGDZ010000298.1:0-6031 GCA_047606835.1 Microbacterium sp.
GCGACGCAGCGGCGTCGTCCCCGCCGCGACGACGCGCGCCGCCACCGGGGCAGGCCCGGATGCCGCAGCCGCTGGCGCAGCTGCCACCGCTGCGGCGGCTGCGGCTGCGGCTGCGGCTGCGGCGGCGGCGGCGGCGGCAGTTTCCTGCTCTGGCGCCACAGGTTCGCGCAGCCCTGTCGGGAAACTGGCGCCCACGGCGGCGTGCGGGGCGACGGGCGCAGCCGACGCTGGCGGCCACGGCTCACCGCCGGGCACGCGGGGAAGGCCGCGGCGCACGGTGGATGTCGCGGCCGCGACGGCCGCAGGGGCAGCAGGAACCGCTGCCGCGGGCACCGCCGGCGCAGGCACAGCGGTCGCGGGGCCAGCGGGCACCGCCGGCGCCGCCGCCGCAGGCACACCGGTCGCAGGAACAGCGACCGCGGGCGCAGCCGCCGCAGGCACACCGGCCGCCGCCGCAGGCACACCGAGCGCCGGAGCCGCGGGGACTTCTGGGCCCGCGGTGACGGGGGCGACCCCGGCCGGAGGCCACGGCTCGCCCCCCGCCACACGCGGCAGTCCCCGCCGCACCCCCGTGCCGAACGTCGCCATCCGGCTACGCCTTCTTCGCCTTGAGCGCCTCGATCAGCTGCGGCACCACCTGGAACAGATCGCCCACGACGCCGAAGTCCGCGACGTCGAAGATCGGGGCATCCGCGTCCTTGTTCACCGCGACGATCGTCTTCGACGTCTGCATCCCCGCCCGATGCTGGATCGCGCCGGAGATGCCGAGTGCGACGTACAGCTGCGGAGACACCGAGACCCCCGTCTGCCCGACCTGGAAGGACTGCGGCACGAAGCCGGCATCCACCGCCGCGCGCGAAGCGCCGACCGCCGCGCCCAGGACATCGGCCAGCTCCTCCACCAGGACGAACTTCTCCTTCGAGCCCAGCCCGCGACCGCCCGACACGACCTTCGCCGCCCCCCGCAGCTCGGGGCGCGACGACACCACCTGCACCGCATCGACCGACTCGACCACGCCCGCGCGGCGTCCCGACGCGGCCACCTCCAGCTGCTCCACGGCGGTCGGCTGCGCCTGCGCGCGGGCGTCGACTGCGCCCTCGCGCACCGTCACCACGAGGGGCCCGAACGTGGCGGCGGAGCCGACGTTGAAGGCTCCGCCGTACACGGAGTGGTGCGCGACGACGCCCTCCGCGTCCCGGGAGACGCCGACCGCGTCGACCGCGAGCGGCGCCCGGGTGCGCGCAGCGAAACGGCCCGCGACATCCCGCCCGTCCACCGAGTTCGACACCAGGACCGCGTCGGGGCGCACCAGCTCCGCCGCCGCGGCGAGCGCGTCCACCGCAGGCACGGTGAGCGCCGAGGCGTCCGCCCCCGCCGCGATCAGCACCCGCGCGGCACCCGCCGCCGCCGCGTCCGCCGCGAGCTCGGCGTTCTCGGTGACCAGCAGCGCCACCGGCGTGCCGATCCCGGCCGCAGCCCCCAGCAGTCCCGCCGAGCTCTTCGCGAGCTCGGCCGCCGGAGTCACGTCCAGCAGCACCAGGATCGAGTCGTCGGGAAAGTCAGTCATCGCACGCACCCTCACGCCAGCCGGTTCTGGATCAGGAAGTCCGCCAGCTGTGCACCGGCGTCTCCCTCGTCGGAGATCTTCACCCCCGCCGCACGCGGCGGCTTCTCGCTGACCGCGACCATGATCGACCGCGGCACCGCCGGGTCGTCGGCATCCACACCCAGATCCTGCAGCGACAGCGTCTCGAACGGCTTCTTCTTCGCCGCCATGATCCCCTTGAAGTTGGGGAACCGCGCGTCCGGCAGGCGCTCGGTGATCGAGATCACCGCCGGCAGCTGCGCCGACACCCTGGCCACGCCCCCGTCGAGCACCCGCTCTCCGGCCACGGCGCCCTCGGAGAGCTCCACGGAGCTCAGCCCCGACAGCTGCGGCACGTCCAGCAGCTCCGCTACCATCGCCGGCACGAGCCCGCCGGAACCGTCCGTGGACTGGTTGCCCGCGATCACGAGGTCGAAGCCGACGCGACGCAACGCCGCCGCCAGCACGTCGGCCGTCAGGCCCAGGTCGGCGCCCCTAAGCGCTTCGTCGGCGACCTGCACCGCCGAGCCCGCACCCATCGCGAGGCCCTTGCGGATCGACGCGGTCGCCGACTCCGGCGTCATCGACAGCACCACGATCTCGGTGTCCGGGTGCGCGTCCGCGTACGCGAGCGCCACCTCGACGGACCGCTCCGCGATCTCGTCGAGCACGCTCTCGCTCGCACCCCGGTCAGCCAGCCCCGTCTCCAGGTCCAGTTTGCGGTCACCGTAGGTGTCCGGGACTTCCTTGACCAGAACAACGATCCTCACGCGCACTCCTTCGCCCTGTCGAGTCTATTGCGCCCCGGCAGGCGAGCAGGACGCCGCGGGATTCCGGGGCCCGCGCTCCTGCACAGGCGCCGTGCCGACGTCCGTTCTCCACAATCCTCGGAACCCTCCCGCGCCGCATCGCACCGAGGCGATAGCGTGACCACGCCCCGGTGCGGACACCGCCGACGCGGGGCAGAATGGGGGCATGTGGATGTCGGGCGAGACCATGGCGATCATCGTCTCCGTCGTCGGCGTCGGCGCGACGATGCTGGCGGCGGTCGTCAGCGGATTCGCCTGGATGGTGCGCCGCATGGACGCACAGGGCGCGGCGCTCCAAGACCGCATCGACGCACAAGGCGCGGCGCTCCAAGAACGCATCGACGCACAGGGCGCGGCCCTCCAGGGACGTATCGACGTGCAGGGCACACGCCTGGATGCGCGGTTGACAGCCGTGGAACGCGAGCTCATCGACCTCAAGGTCGCCGTCGCGCGATGGGAGGGACCGGGGCCCCGACTGCTGTCCGCGCGCTGAGGCCGAGCCGCCGCGTCGGCCGCGGCCGGACCGCGGCGGGCGCTTCTGCGCGCTCAGTCGATCCAGAGCACGACGCCGGTCAGTCCGGTGAGCACGGCGGCGGTGCCGGCGCGGACCGCGTCGGCGCACCGCTGCGCGGTGAACGACGCCTCGTCGAAGTGCGTCGCCGTGCCGAGTCCCTCGCCGCGGAACCCCGCTCCCGTCCAGTCCACCGCGGTCACGTTGTACGTCGGCTCGGCGAGCTCGGCGCCGAGCACCAGGAAGGGCACGTCGAGGTGGTTGGGCGTGACCATCGCGAGCGCGTCGATCAGCTCCTCGCCGACGCTCACGATCAGCTCGGGGTTCAGGTCCATGGCGTGCACGATGCCGGTGATCGCGTCGCCCTCGGCCGTGACGGTGCGCAGGTCGACGGCGAACTCCTCGGCCCACGCGTGCACGGCATCCGCCAACGCCGCCGTCGTCTCGTCGGCGTCGCCGACGAGCAGCACGACGCGGTACCCGGGCGCGGGCCGCACCGGCTCCCACGAACCGTCGACGGGGCTCACGGTCGCCTCCGGGCTCGGCGCGACGGCCGGAGCGAAGCCCGGTGCCGGTGTGCCGATCGCCGTCGTGGCGGGGCGCGGCGTGCTCCAGTCCTGACTGGCGCAGCCTGCGAGCATCAGAACGGCTGCCGCGACGAGGGCGATCGTCGGGAGCCGGGCGCTGTCGAGCACGGCGTCTCCTCGGGAGGTCGGTCGCTCCAGCATGAGCGCTCCCTGCCCGTCTCGACGCCGATTGCCGGCAGCATTCGAGAACTGTTCGCCTGCCGTCCGCCGGGAGTTCACCGACAGCGTCGCCTCTCGACACCTCCGGCGTCGACCGTTTGTTATCGGGCCCCGTCCCACGACGGCACGCCCTCGGCACCCACTCCCTGCAAGAGAACGGAACCCCCATGCTTCTGGAAGCAAAGCCGCGCCCCGTCGGCCGGACAGCCCTGTGGCTCTCCGCCGCCGCGGTCAGCGCGGCACTCGCCATCGGCGGCGCGCTCGCCGTCCCCGCCGGCGCGCTCGCGGACTCGACCGCGTCCTACACCGGGATCATCCTCGGCGTCGGCTCGGACGAGTCCCAGCGCTCGGTGACCTGGTACACCTCCGCGGACACCGCACAAGTCGTGCAGGTGGCCCCCACGTCGGCGCTCGTCGACGGCGACTTCGTCGGCTCGGTGACCACGTTCGCCGCGAGCGGCGCCGCGAACATCGCCACCAGCGGCGGCTACAACCGGCACGCCGTGCTCTCCGGCCTGACGGAGGACACGCAGTACTCGTACCGCGTCGGCTCCGCGGGAGACTGGTCGCCGACCTACTCGTTCAAGACGCAGTCCTTCGAGGGCGACTTCGACTTCCTCTTCTTCGGCGACCCGCAGATCGGGGCGTCCGGCGACACCGCGGAGGACGGCGCGGGCTGGGCCGACACCCTGGACGTCGCGCTCACCGCGAATCCCGACGCCGAGCTCCTCGTCTCGGGCGGCGACCAGGTCGAGACGGCGAACACGGAGAGCCAGTGGGACGCGTTCCTGGCCTCCGACAAGCTCCGCGAGTACCCGTGGGCCGCCACCATCGGCAACCACGACGTCGGCGGCAAGGCCTACGAGCAGCACCTGTACACCCCGAACACCGACTACTCCGACGTGTACTACAAGGATGCCTCGAAGAAGTCGACGACCTCGGGCGGCGACTACTGGTTCATCTACAAGGACGTGCTGTTCATCGACCTCAACAGCAACAGCTACGACTCGAGCACCGGAGGCGGTGACGCGGCGCACGTGCAGTACGTCACCGACACCGTGAACGCGCACGGCGCCGACGCGAAGTACACCGTGCTGGTGTACCACCACTCCATCTACTCGGCCGCCGACCACGCGAAGGACACCGACAACAAAGTGCGCCGCGTCGACTTCCCGACCACGTTCTCTGACCTCGGCGTCGATCTCGTCCTGCAGGGCCACGACCACGTGTACACCCGCAGCTACGAGATCAAGGACGGCGAGAAGGCCGACCCCGACGAGCAGCCCGGGCAGAACGAGGTCTTCGTCGGCGAGGGCGGCGTCATCTACATGACCGCCAACTCGGCCTCGGGGTCGAAATACTACGACCTGACCGCGCCGGACGACAGCGGCACGAGCGGCGCAGGCAACGGCGCCGACCCCCTCGACTCGAGCAACTACTGGTATGCGTCGGTGGACAGCCAGGAGCACGTGCGCAGCTACGTGCGGGTGCAGGTGCGCGCCGACCAGCTCGTCGTCGAAGGCATCCGCTCGGGCACGTGCGAGGCGCCCAACGCCGCCGTCGAGCAGGCGAATGTCGAGTGCGGCGCCGACGGCGACGGCTACACCGCGCCCGCCGGCGACGTCGGCTCGATCATCGACTCGGTGACGATCCACCCGTACCACGGCGACGGCGAAGACATCCAGGTCGACGTCCCCGACGCCGCGCCGGGCGAGTTCGGCTGGACCGTCGACGGGCACAACGGCCTCGTCGACCTCGGCACCGCCGAGGAGAAGGCCGGGTACTTCCAGGCGGCGGGCGAGATCAACCCGATCGTCGTGTCCGACACGCGCCGGTCGCTCGCGGCGTGGTCGGTGAGCGCGCAGCTGGGCGACTTCGCCGACGCCGACAAGACGTTCTCCGCCAGCTACCTCGGCTGGAGCCCGAAGCTGCTCACCGCGGGAGCGGGAGCCGTCGCGGGCGCGGCCGTCGGGTCGGGATTCGACGGCGGCAAGGGTCTTTCCGTCAGCCGCGTGCTCGGGTCCGCCGCATCCGGTCACGACACCGGCAGCGCCACGATCGGAGCCGACCTCGACCTGAAGCTGTCGACCGAGACCGCCAAGGGCACCTACCGCGCGACCCTGACGATCACCGCTCTGGCCGGCTGAGGCCCGCCGACCGCATCCGTGGGTGGGGGGCCGTCCCCTCACCCACGGATCTTCCCGTCTCCACCCCGATCGACACGTCTCCTCTCGAAAGTCCCCGCCATGAACGCACTCTCGCCCTCTGCCCGTCCGTCCGCCCGCACCGTCTGGGCGGCCGTGCTCGCCCTGGCCGCCGCGCTGACCGCCGCCCTGGCCGCCGCGCTGCTGCCTGCGCTTCCCGCCGCGGCCGCGCTTCC
>JASGDZ010000299.1:0-4817 GCA_047606835.1 Microbacterium sp.
CTCGTCGCCGGCCGCGACTTCGCCGGCGACGGCTTCGTCGAGGTCGCGACCGTGCGCGCGGGCGACCCCGCGCCCGACGGCTCGGGCCCGGTCGAGCTGGCGCGCGGCATGGAGATCGGCCACGTGTTCCAGCTCGGCCGGTTCTTCGCCGAGACGCTGGGGCTCAAGGTGCTCGACGAGCACGGCAAGCAGGTGACCGTCACGATGGGCTCGTACGGCATCGGCGTGACGCGCATCCTCGCGATCCTCGCCGAGCTCAACAACGACGAGCGCGGGCTCGTCTGGCCCGAGTCGGTCGCACCGTTCGACGTGCACGTGGTCGCCACGGGCCGCGACGAGGCGGCGTTCGCGCTCGCCGCGTCGCTGTCGGACGAACTGGAGGCCGCGGGCCTGGACGTGCTCCACGACGACCGCCCCAAGGTCTCGCCGGGGGTGAAGTTCGCGGACGCCGAGCTCATCGGCGTGCCGCGCATCGTCATCGTCGGGCGCGGCGCCGCCGACGGCCAGGTCGAGCTGTGGGACCGCCGGTCCGGCGACCGCGAGGTCGTGCCCGTGGCTGAGGCGGTCGCGCGTCTCGCCGCCCGCTGAGCGACGCCGCTCCTTTCCACGGGCGGCGCAGCGGTTCTCCGCAGATCGGGCAGATCCGTCACCGCGCGGCCGTGCGCCCTCCTCGGATCATGCGACCTTCGATCCGACCGATGGAGATGCTAGGCGAGAGCGAGGCCCTCGGCGGCGGCCGCGTCGCGGACACGGTGGTCGAAGCAGAGGAAGGGCAGCCCGTCAGCCGCGGCGCGGTGTGCGGCGCAGGCCGACGCGAGCTGAACAGCGTCAAAGGCGCGAAGCGGATGCCGGGACACGAGGCGCGCGGCATCGTCGAGCACCGCCGGCGTCACAGCCACGACCAGGAATGAGCGTGCGTCGCCTCCGGCGAAGTCAGCCGCAAAGGATCGCGCGAGCACGTCGGCCGCCTCGGCGGAGAGCTCACCCAGGCGGTGTTTGCGCCAGATGGCGGACGGCACCTCGACGCGCGCCAGCTGCGATATGACGAGGACATCATGGCGGCGTACGAGGTCGGCGTCCTCTTCGTCGGCGTAGAGCTTGACGAGAGCGGAGGAGTCGGCGAACGCGGTCATCCGCGGTCGTCGACGACGATGCGCGACAACGGGACCCCTTCGCCGGCTTCGCGTCGCGCGCGGGCGATGTCGTCCTCGGCAGGACGCGGCGGCGCAGCGGATGCCGGGGCGAGAAGACCGGCTCGTGTCAGCCGCTCGCGAAGACGGTCGGCCCCGCCGGCGGCGAACTGCGGGTCGGTCGCGGCTCGGACCAACTGCGTGAGGAACTCGTTGAGGCTCTTGCCCTGCTCCTGGGCGACGCGTTTCACGTCGCGGATGACCTCTTCGGACGCGCGCCACGTCACCTGACTCATGCATGCCTGCTAGCAGGCAGCGGTGCCGACCGGGGCCGCCGATCCGGCGACCGCGAGGCGGTGACGCGGTCGCCCCGCTGACGCGTCGCCCACCCGCACCAGACGGGTCGGCGAGGCGCGCTCGCTCAGCCGGCAACCGCGCGGAACAGGGCGACGCCCAGCCAGACGCCGATGCCCGCGGCAGCGAGCGCGGGCACGACCGCGAGCAGCCAGTCCCGCGGCTGCGGGGCGGTCGTCTCGGCACGGGAGTGCGTGACCGGCCACCACGACGGACGGTCCACGTCCTCGTGGAGAGGGGAGCCGCCGAGCGTGAGCGCCCCGGAAAACGCCGCCTGCGCGTCGGCGCGCAGCACGAGCACGAGCGGAAACAGGCCCATCGCGGCGAAGAACAGGCCGAGCAGCATCCAGACGAAGGCATGCTGCTCGCCGACCGAGGCGAGGACGAAAGCCCCGCCGAGGCCGCAGAAGATGATCGGCCACGCCAGATGCGGCAGCTGCATCCCGAATCCGCGCGCCAGCCCCACCGACACGAGCACCGCCGCGACGAGGCCGACGAGGCTCAGCGGCGTGAACACCGCCACCGCGGTGGGACACTCGTCGGCTGTCGCGTACCACTCGCCGTCGCCGCAGACGCCCCCGAGGCCGACGAGGGCGAGGGCCGACTGCACGAGCAAGGCGCACGAGGCGGCGAAGACGAGCCACGACAGCGTCGCGCCCGTGAGCCGCACCACCGGCGAGTCCCACCACGCCCGCGGGGAGGGGATGTCTGACACGGAGATCACTGTATGGCGTCTGGCTGTGGCATCCTGTGTCTGGCGGATCGGGCCGCCGGCGAGCCGAAGGCATCCCGGGTCCGCGTGCGCACGCGGTAGATGCTCGAGGACGCGGCGATGTAGAGGTCGCCGCCGTCGGGGCCGCCGAAGCAGAGGTTCGCCGTCACCTCGGGGATCGGGATGCGGCCGATCTCGGCGCCGTCGGGATCGAACACGACGACGCCGGTCCAGCTCGACGACCACACGTTGCCCTGCGCGTCGACTTTGATCCCGTCGCTGACCCCGTCCTCCGGCGTCATCGCGGCGAAGGCCCGGCCGTTCTTGCAGCGCGAGCCGTGCCGCACGTCGTAGACGCGGATGTGCCGCACGTCGCCGGGCGCAGGCTCGGCGGAGTCCGCGACGTAGAGCCGCGCGAGGTCGGGCGAGAAGGCGAGCCCGTTCGGCTCGCCGACGTCGGTCACGACCGGCGCCACCCTGCCGGCCGGATCGACGCGGAACACGAAGTGGTCGCCGTACTCGCGCTCGCCGGGATGGCCCTCGCGCGGCATCGTGATGCCGTAGGGCGGGTCGGTGAACCAGATGGAGCCGTCGGGGTGCACGACGACATCGTTGGGCGAATTGAGCCGCGCGCCGTCCCAGCGGTCGACGATCGTCTCGACGGCGCCGTCTCGATCCCGCTCGACCCGCCGGTTCCCGTGCGAGCACTGCACGACGCTGCCGTCGCGGTCGAGTGCGCGCCCGTTCGTGAACTCGACGCCCGCCGCGTACAGCGAGCTCGCGCCGGTGGCCGGGTCGAACTCGCGGATGCAGTCGTTCGGGATGTCGCTCCAGCGCAGACGTCCGCGCGCGGGGATCCACAGCGGGCCCTCCGCCCAGATCGAGCCGGTGTGAACGCGCTCGACGACGGCGCCCTCGGCGACGAGTCCGGCGGCGGCGAGCCCCGCATCCCGCACGTTTCCGACCGTCTCGCCCATGTCTGCCCTTCGCCTCGGTGATCACGCTAGTGCAGTCGTCGTCGGGCGCTCCCCTCGCGGCCACCGGATAGGTCGTGTAGCACGGATCCCGCGCTACACTGAACCATGGCCAACCTGACGATCACGGTCGACGGCGACACGCTCAAGCGCGCTCGCGTGCGGGCGATCGAACGGGGCGAGTCGGTCAATCAGTACCTCGCCCGCAAGCTCGCGGAGTACGCCGAGGGGGGGCTCGCCGAGCGCCGCGCAAGCGCCGCGCGGCAGTTCGTCGCGCTGTCGGAAGAGCTCGCAGGAGGCAGTGGCGGTGCGACGTGGACGCGCGAGGATCTGTACGACGACGCGTCTCGCGGCGGCGTGCGGTGAGGGTGTTCTTCGACACCAACGTGCTGGCCTATCAGTTCGACGACGATCAGGCGGGAAAGCAGCGGCGCGCGCGCGAGCTGTTCGTCGCACACGCCGCCGACGCCGTGGTGAGCACGCAGGTGCTGATCGAGCTCCACGCCGTGCTCACGCGAAAGCTCGGCCGCAGTCGCGGGGATGCCCGTGCAGTGCTGCGTGCGCTCGATGTCGACGTGATGGACGCCGATCGGCAGCTCGTGCTCGCCGCAGCCGACACGGCCCTCGCGCACGATCTCTCGATCTTCGATGCGATGATCCTCGAAGCCGCAGCCCGCGCGGGCTGCGAGCAGCTGTGGACGGAGGACCTGTCGCAGGGCAGCCGACTGCGCGGGGTTCTCATCGTGAACCCGTTCGAAGCCTGAAAGCTCCATCAGAATCCCGCACGCCGTCGCCGAGGACGCGCGCGCCGGCTCCCGTCGTCGGTGTGTCGGGTAGCGTGGTAGGGATGCCGGCGCGCGGTCAGCGCCGGATGAAAGCTGAAGAGGGAGGTTGCCGTGGACATCGATCTGAGCCTTTTGCGCACGATCGAGCGCGAGAAGGAGATCCCGTTCGACGAACTGGTGCACATCATCGAGCAGGCGATCCTCACCGCCTACGCGAAGCACAGCTCCGCGACCGGCGTCCTCCCGGAGGGCGCCCGCGCGCAGCTGGACCGCAAGACCGGCCACGTCGCGATCTTCGTCCCGCTCCTCGACGACGAGGGGGCCGTGCTCGGCGAGGAGGAGACGACCCCCGACGACTTCGGCCGCATCGCCGCGTTCGCCGCCAAACAGGTCATCAGCCAGCGGCTGCGCGACCTCGCCGACGACGCGGTGCTGGGAGAGTTCCGCGGCAAGGAGGGCGATATCGTCGCGGGCGTCGTGCAGCAGGGCCCGAACCCCCGCATGGTGCACGTCGACCTCGGCGCGGTCGAGGCGATCCTGCCGCCCGAGGAACAGGTGCCCGGCGAGGACTACGCGCACGGCTCGCGCCTGCGGGTCTACGTCACGTCGGTGGCCAAGGGTGCGAAGGGCCCCGCGATCACGGTGTCGCGCACGCATCCGGGCCTTGTCCGCAAGCTCTTCGCGCTGGAGGTGCCGGAGATCGCCGCGGGGCTCGTGGAGATCGTCTCGCTCGCGCGCGAGGCCGGGCACCGCAGCAAGATCGCGGTGAAGGCGAACGACCCGGCCATCAACGCCAAGGGCGCCTGCATCGGCGAGCTCGGCCGCCGCGTGCGAGCGGTCACCGAGGAGCTCAGCGGCGAGA
>JASGDZ010000300.1:0-6738 GCA_047606835.1 Microbacterium sp.
CGAGATGCAGACCCCTCTCGAGTACGTCGACGACTGCCCGGTCCGCGAAGTCCTCGACCGTGTCGGAGACAAGTGGAGCGTGTTCGTCATCGTCCGTCTCGGCGAGCGGACCTACCGTTTCAACGAGCTGCAGCGCTCCATCGAGGGCATCAGCCAGCGGATGCTCACGATCACCGTGCGGAGCCTGGAACGAGACGGACTCGTGAAGCGCACCGTCTACGCGACGGTCCCGCCCCGTGTCGACTACGAGCTGACCGAACTCGGCAAGACACTCCTGATCCCGCTCACAGCCCTCAGCGCCTGGGCCAACGACCACCGCAACGACATCCGGGCAGCCCGGGCAGAACACGACCGCCAGGCGGCGGAGGGACCAAGCGCGGTCGCGATGTAGGCGTCAGCCTCGTCTGCGCGCGGCGCGGTCAGCCGAACGCAGCCCGGACCGCGCGGATGATCGTGCGGTCGTCGAAGTCGGGATCGAGGGCGACGGAGACGACCCGTCCCTGCAGGATCGTCATGAGGAGGCGTGCGATGTCGTCCAGCTGCAGCCCTTCCTGCTGTTCGGCCCAGGGGGTGAGCAGCCGCGTGATGAGGCCGCGAATCGCCGTGGTGCGTTCCGCGGCGAGGTCGGCGAGGTCTTCGCTGCGGGCCGCCATGGCGAACACCTGCACGGCGATCGGCGCCACCGATGGGTCGTAGGCGGAGCCGAAGGCGAGCTCGAGCACCTCGGCGGGAGAGCGCACCTTCCTCTCGGCGTTCATCAGCTCGGGGTAGGCCTCGTTGAACTTCGACTCGGCGACGAATCTCACGAGGTCGGCCTTGTTGTCGAAGTGGGTGTAGATCGCGCCGGCCGACAGGCCCGACTCCTCGATGATGTCGGCGATCGTGGTGCGCTCGAACCCGTCGCGTTCGAACAGGCGCAGGGCCGCTCCGGCGATCTGCTCGCGGCGACGGCGGCGCGAGGCTTCGGTCAGCTTCGGCATAGAAAGAGAATATCCGTTTTCTTTGGTGTATGTTCACCAGAACAATCGTTCTTCTTGAAGGGATATCCGCGTGTTCGCTCGTGCAAGAAGCATCAGCTCGACGAAGTGGCCGCTCGCGGTCGTCATCGGTGCTGCGGGCTCACTCATCGTCGCCATCATCGTCCTCGCTTTCCTCTGGCCGACCAAAGCGATGCAGGCTCAGGGACTGCCGGTGAGCATCACCGGTCCCGACGCATCCGTGACAGCGCTGCAGGATGGCTTCGACGAGGCGCAACCCGACCTGATCGACTGGGTCGAGGCCGATGATCGCGACGACGCCGTGAACCAAGTGGAGACGCGTGAGACCTACGGGGCGATCGTGCTCAGCGACGATCCGACCGTGATGCCGGAAGTGGTCAAGGCCACTGCCGGCAACGCGACCGCCGCCAACATGATGACCACCATCGCGAGCACCCTCACCGCCCAGCTGCAGGCGCAGGTGAAAGCTGCCGGTGGCGACCCGACCGGCGTCGAGGCCACGGTCACCGAACTGGCCGCGCTGAGCGAAGACGACCCGACCGGAGGCGGACTCGCCGCTGCGGCGCTGCCGCTGGTGATGGGCGGGATGATCGGCGGATCGCTGATCGCCTTCGGCATCCGGGGAACCGGACGTAAGGCCGTCGCTCTGGTCGCCTACATGGCGGCGTCGGGCATCGTGCTCTCTGCCGTGCTGGGTTCGTGGTTCGGGTTCCTGCAGGCGGGGTTCTGGGTCGACGCGCTCGCGCTGGGACTGTCGATCGGCGCGACAACGACGCTGATCGTCGGCCTGCACTCGCTGATCGGCCCACCCGGCTTCGCGGTCGGAGCGCTCATCACGATGTTCATCGGCAACCCGCTGTCCGGCGCGTCGGCGCCATGGCAGTTCACGCCCGCGCCGTGGGGAGCGATCGGCCAGCACATGGTGCCCGGCGCTTCCAACTGGCTGATCAAGTCGCTCAGCTACTTCCCCGAAGCAGACACGGGCTGGGCCTGGCTCACCCTCTCCCTCTGGGTCGCCGCGGGGGCGGTGTTCCTCGTCCTGGGCCGCTATCTCGGCCACGGCAAGAAGGCGAAGGCGCAGCAGCTGGCCGCTGCGAATGCCCGCTCGCACGTGCATCGCCAATTCCGGAATGCGGCCCGCGGATAGCCCAGAGCCGCGCTCAGCATGCTTCGGTGCGCACGATTGGCTTTCTGCCCGGCGGCATTACAGCGCTTCGCCGATGGCGAATGAGAGGGGCAGCGCCCTGTGCAGGCTGGTGATCGTCTCGCTCGTGATCGGTGCCTCGTCGACCGTGGGCAGATCGAGATATCCACGCGTGATCGAATGTGTCGGCCGCTCGTGCATGCCGTCGTCCAAGACGGAGGCGTCGTTCGGCGTGAGGAGCTGGAACGACTGTGGCTCCTCTCGAATCCGTCGGGCATGTGGAGCGGTGTCGGGGTGTCCGAGCAGCGCGGCCCAGAGCTCATCGTCGGTCATGACCGCAATCTGGCTCGGAGAAGGGCCGTCGGATGCTTGCAGGAGCAGATTCACGGCGTGGCGGAGGACGGTCACCGGCAGGACGTTCGCCGTCGAGCGTTGCGCGCGGGCCTCACCGGCGACGAGGACGACGAGTTCATCGGCGGTGGACGCGTCCGTGTCGACCGTCCCGTCCACGACTCGGAGACGGGAGAGCAAGGCCGCAGGTGGCGTCATCGTCCTCCCGTGGGCCTGGCCGCTTCGCACGAACGAATCGAGGTGGTCGAGCTTCATGCCCCCCTTCCGGCTGTGCAACACGGATGGCCTCACGCCCGTGTCGGTGGCGATCACTTCGTCGGCATCGATTCCGTGCGCGTGCAAGATCGGGGCGAGCGATCGTATCCGCCCCCGTCCCAGCTCGTGATGGTTGAGCGCGGCGAGCCCCTCCAGCGTGTGGCTGAAGGGGAGATGGCCCACGTCATGCAGCAGAGCCGTGACCCGCGTTGTGGCATCCTGCGGCGAGAAGTTCGCGACCAGAGCGAGAAGCCCCAGGGAGTGCTCCAGCCGCGAATAGCTCTGGGTCGTCGTGATACTCGCCGCGCCAGCATGCGCAATGAAGCCCAGCCGGCGCACCCACCACGATCGCAGAAGCTGCTGCTCCACCGGGAGCAAGGCCACCTCGATCCGCCACAACGGGTCGACATAGACGCCGCCCACGCCCAAGGTGTCGGCACAGTCTCCCATGCGTTCGAGACTACCGAGGAGGCCGAGCACGCCATGCGAGCCGAGGCGACTGCGGCGCGTGAGACAGCTCGCTGCGCGTGATGCGCAGCGGCGTCTGTCGCGCAGCGAGCTGTCTCGGCGGAGTCGGGCCATTCGGAACCGCGGATCGCACGGCGACGCGGTGATCCGCGGCGGCGGCGACGTCGTCGTCCGCGGCGGCAGCGTCCGGTGAGGGCTACACCGCGGCGGCAGCGTCTGGTGGGGGCTACACCGGGGCGGTCTCGCGTGAGCGGAGGTCTTTGCGCAGGATCTTGCCCGAGCTCGACTTCGGGATCGCGTCGATGAACTCCACGCGTCGCACCTTCTTGTGCGGTGCCACGTGCTCGGCGACGAACGCCATGACCTCGTCGGCGGTGAGGCCGGACTCGGGCGCCGCGACGACGAACGCCTTCGGGATCTCCTGCCGGTCGTCGTCGAGGACGCCGACGACGGCGGCATCCAGGATCTTCGGATGCGACAGCAGCAGCGCCTCGAGCTCCGCGGGTGCGATCTGATAGCCCTTGTACTTGATGAGCTCCTTGACGCGGTCGACGATCGAGAAGTACCCGCCCTCGTGATAGACGGCGACGTCCCCGGTGTGCAGGAAGCCGTCGGCGTCGAGGATCTCGGCCGTCGCATCGGGGCGGCCCAGGTAGCCGATCATGACGTTCGGCCCCTTGACCCACAGCTCGCCGGGGAGGGTCTGGCCGTCCTCGGCGATCTCGGTGATCTCCTCGCCGGTCTCGGTGTCGACGAGCGTGCACTGCTGGTTCGGCAGCAGCACGCCGACCGAGCTGACCGGGATGTCGTCGCGCTGACACGGCATCGCGTGCGCCACGGGGCTGAGCTCGGTCATCCCGTAGCCCTGCATCACGCGGGCGTGGATGCGGCGACCCGCCGCCTCGGCCGTCTCGCCGTCCAGCGGCGCGGCGCCCGAGAACAGGGTGTGCACGGTGGAGATGTCGTACTGGTCGACGATCGGGTGCTTCGCGAGCGCCACGGCGATCGGCGGGGCGATGTAGAGGTAGGTGCAGCGGAAGGCCTGGATGTTGGTGAGGAACTCGACGAGGTCGAACTTCGGCATCGTGACCAGGCTCGCCCGCTGGCGCAGGGCCAGGTTCAGCAGCACCGTCATGCCGTAGATGTGGAAGAACGGCAGCACCGCGAGCACGCGGTCGGTCTCGCGCAGGTCGATCGGGGCGCGGCACTGCTGCACGTTCGCGACGAGGTTGCGGTGGCTGAGCATCACGCCCTTGGGGATGCCGGTGGTGCCCGACGAGTAGGGCAGCACCGCGATGTGCGTCGCCGGGTCGAACGACACCTCCGGCGCGGGGCTCGCCTCGGTGAGAAGGGCCCGCAGGTGGGGGTGCCCCTCGGCGCCGTCGAGCACGATGAGGCGGTCGTCGGGGATGCCGATCGCGGCCGCGGCGGTCGCCGCCTGCGGGAGCAGCGGCGACACCGTGACGAGCCACGTGGCCCCGGCATCCCGCAGCTGTGTCTCGATCTCGCCCGCCGTGTAGAGGGAGTTGATCGTGGTGACCGTGGCTCCGGCGCGCAGGATGCCGTGGAACACCGTCGCGAACGCCGGAACGTTCGGGCACAGCAGGCCCACCGTGGTGTCGAGGCCGACGCCTCGTGCGGCCAGCGCTCCCGCGAACGCGAGGATCTGACCGCGCAGCTGCGCGTAGGTCGTCTCGGCGCCGCTCGACGGGTCGACGAGGGCGACGCGTCCGGCATCCTCGTCGCTCAGCGCGGCGAAGAGGTAGTCGAAGATCGAGACGTCGGGGATCTCGACGTCGGGGAACGGACTGGTGAACACGAGGCTTCTCCTTCGATCCGACGCGTCGCACCGGCATCGGTGCCGGTGGCGTCCATCATAGGCCGCTGGGTGGTACGCGGTGTCCCTCGGTGCGGTACTCGATGTCGGGCCGGGGGCGCCCCTCCCGCGTAGGGTGGATCGGATGAGCGACCACCTCCCCGCCAGAAGCCGTCTCGTCCACGACGCCCTGCGCGCCGCGGGCATTCCGGGGGAGATCGTCGTGCTCCCGGATGCCGCCGCCACCGCGCCGCTCGCGGCCGCCGCGCTCGGGGTCGAGGTCGGCGCGATCGCGAACAGCCTCGTGTTCTGGTCCGACGACGCGCCGCTGCTCGTCATGACGAGCGGCGCGCACCGCGTCGACACCGCCGCCCTCGCGGCGCGACTGGGCCGGGGGCGGATCGCACGCGCGACGCCCGAGCAGGTGCGCGATGCCACCGGCCAGGCGATCGGCGGCGTCGCCCCGACCGGTCACCCCGCGCCGATAACCACGGTCGTCGACGAGGCGCTCGCCGCCTTCCCGGAGATCTGGGCGGCCGGCGGCACGCCGCACACCGTGTTCCCGCTGACGTTCGACGAGCTCGTGCGCCTCACCGGCGGCACGGTCGAGAAGGTCGACTGACGACAGGCATCCTGCGTGCGCGCCCCGGGCGCGCCGACGGACCCGGGTCGCGGCGCGCCGCAGGGTCAGCCCCGCACGATCTCCAGGCACGCGATCGCCGCGGCGGCGGCCCACGCCTGCGGGCGGCACGCCGCCGGATAGGGCACCGGTGCGGGGCGCTCGTGCGGCGCGCTGCCGCGGCTGAAGCCGGCGTGCAGCTCGGGAACCCGGAACGCGAACGACTCCGCCGCCGCCAGCAGCCCGTCGACGACGATGAGCGCCGCGTCGCGCAGGCCCGCGCGCGCCATCCCGCGCGCGACGATCGCCGAGTCGTGCGTCCACACGGCGCCGCCGTGGTACGCGAGCGGCCAGTACCCGGCGGCTCCCGTCGACATCGTGCGCAACCCGAAGCCCGAGCTCATCGACGGCCGCACGAGGAGGGTCGCGATCTCGGCCTCCTCCGCGCGGGAGAGGATGCCGGTGCCGAGCAGATGCCCGATGTTCGACGTCAGGGCGTCGACGGCGCGGCCGTCGCGGTCCAGCGCGATCGCCGGATAGCGCCCCTCCGCCGTGGTCACCCAGAACCGTTCGCGGAACCGCGATCGCAGCCCCCGCGCCCACGCCCGCAGCTCGACGGCGCCGGGCTCGCCCAGCCGGTCGAGCAGCTCCGCCGCCCCGACGACCGCCTCGTGGGCGTAGCCCTGCACCTCGCACAGCGCGATCGGGCCCGTCGCGAGCGTCCCGTCGCGCCACTGGATCGAGTCTCCGGAGTCCTTCCACCCCTGGTTGGCCAGTCCGCGGCCGGTGCGGTCGATGTAGGAGAGGAAGCCGTCGGCGCCCGCCGACCGCACGATCCAGTCCAGCGCCGCGCGTAGGTTCGGCAGCAGCGCCCGCACCTCGGCCTCCGGCATCCCGTGCCGCCACGCCTCGACGAGCAGACACGCCCACAGGGCCGTCGCGTCGACGGTGCCGTAGTACAGCGGCGGCAGCACGATGCCCTCGCCGGGCAGGGAGAGCTCGTCCGCGCGCAGCTCGTGCGGGATCTTCCCCGGCTCCTCTTCGGTGCGGGGGTCGTCCGTCGTGCCCTGCAGCCGCGCGAGCACGC
>JASGDZ010000301.1:0-2743 GCA_047606835.1 Microbacterium sp.
CCCGGCGACACCGCGCAGGCCCCGGCCGAGGCGACGCCCGACGCGGCAGCGCCGGCCGAGGACGCGGCGCCCGCCGAGGTGACCGAGGTGCCTGCCGAGGACGCGGCGCCCGCCGTCAAGCCCGCGAAGAAGCCGGCCCGCCGGCGCCGCGTGCACGAGCTCGCCGCCGAGGCCGGTGTCGACTCGCGTGCCGTCCTCGACAAGCTCGCCGAGCTCGGGTCGCCGGCCGCGAGCCCCGCGTCGGCGGTGACGGCGTCCGTCGCCGAGCAGGTGCTGGCAGCGCTCGCCGCCGACCGTGCGGCAGACGATGCCCCCGCCGAGGACGCGCCCGCCGCGCAGCCCGCCGGCGCACCCGAGCAGCCGACGGCACAGCAGCCCGCCGAGGCACCCGAGCAACCGGCCGCGGAGCAACCCGTCGAGGGCGAGCAGGCGGAGCAGCCCGCGGAGGGCGAGCAGGCGGAGCAGCCCGCGGAGGGCGAGCAGGCCGAGCAGCCCGCGGAGGGCGAGCAGCCGGCATCCGGCCGCCGCAGCCGCAACCGCAACCGCAACCGCAACCGCAACCAGGGCGGTCAGCAGAACGCCCAGGGCGACAAGCCGGCCGGCCAGCCCGCGCCGCAGGCGCAGGCCGAGAAGGCCGCCGACGACGACGAGCCGCAGGCGGGCAACCGCAACCGGCAGCGCAACAAGCGCCGCGGCCAGAACGGCCAGGGCGACGAGTTCGAGACCGAGATCGGCGAGGACGACGTCCTCATCCCGATCGCCGGCATCCTCGACGTGCTCGACAACTACGCCTTCGTGCGCACCACCGGCTATCTTCCCGGCACCAGCGACGTCTACGTCTCGCTCGGCCAGGTGAAGAAGTACAACCTGCGCAAGGGCGACGCCGTCGTGGGCGCCATCAAGCAGCCGCGCGAGGGCGAGCAGGCGGCGCGCCAGAAGTACAACGCGCTCGTCAAGGTCGACTCGATCAACGGCCTGTCCGTCGACGACGCGGCGGGCCGTGTCGAGTTCGGCAAGCTCACGCCGCTGTACCCGCAGGACCGCCTGCGCCTGGAGACCGCGCCGGAGAAGCTGACGCAGCGGATCATCGACCTCGTCGCACCGATCGGCAAGGGCCAGCGCGGCCTCATCGTGGCGCCCCCGAAGGCGGGCAAGACCATCGTGCTGCAGCAGATCGCGAACGCCATCGCGATCAACAACCCCGAGGTGCACCTCATGGTCGTGCTCGTCGACGAGCGACCCGAAGAGGTCACCGACATGCAGCGCACGGTGAAGGGCGAGGTCATCGCCTCGACCTTCGACCGCCCCGCGGAGGACCACACCACGGTCGCCGAGCTCGCCATCGAACGCGCCAAGCGCCTCGTCGAGCTCGGTCGCGACGTCGTCGTGCTGCTCGACTCGATCACGCGCCTCGGCCGCGCCTACAACATCTCCGCGCCCACGAGCGGCCGGGTGCTCACCGGAGGCGTCGACGCCTCCGCCCTCTACCCGCCCAAGCGCTTCTTCGGCGCCGCGCGCAACATCGAGAACGGCGGATCGCTCACGATACTCGCGACGGCGCTCGTGGAGACCGGCTCCAAGATGGACGAGGTCATCTTCGAGGAGTTCAAGGGCACCGGCAACAGCGAGCTGCGCCTTTCCCGTCAGCTCGCCGACAAGCGCATCTTCCCCGCGGTCGATGTGGGCGCGTCGTCGACGCGCCGCGAGGAGATGCTGCTGAGCCCCGACGAGGTGAAGATCACCTGGAAGCTGCGTCGCGCGCTCGCCGGCCTCGACCCGCAGCAGGCGCTCGAGGTCGTGCTGGGCAAGCTCAAGGAGACGCAGTCCAACGTCGAGTTCCTCGTCCAGATGCAGAAGTCGATCCCGACGCCGGCCGCCGGCGGGCACTCGCACGGGCACGACAACAGCATCCGCTGACCCGGCCTCCGACACGTCGTGTTCGAGTCCGTCAAGGCGCTCATCGGTGAGCACCGCGCCGTGCAGGAGGAGCTCGCCGACCCCGCGGTGCACGCCGACGCGGCCCGCGCCAAGCGGGTCAACCGCCGCTACGCCGAGCTGTCCAGGATCGTCGCGGCGCACGACGCGTGGGCCGTCGCGCAGGCCGACCTGGATGCCGCGCGCGAGCTCGCCCGCGAGGACGAGGCGTTCGCCGACGAGATCCCGGCGCTCGAAGCGCGCCTGACCGAGACCGAGGAGCGCCTGCGGCGCCTGCTCATCCCACGGGATCCGGATGACGCGCGCGACGTGATCATGGAGATCAAACAGGGCGAGGGCGGCGCCGAGTCTGCGCTGTTCGCCGCCGACCTCCTGCGCATGTATCTGCAGTACGCCGCGTCGAAGGGCTGGAAGACCGAGCTGCTCGAGCGCAACGAGTCGGACCTCGGCGGCTACAAGGACGTGCAGGTCGCGATCAAGGGCTCGTCCTCCGACCCCGCGCAGGGAGTGTGGGCGCACCTGAAGTACGAGGGCGGCGTGCACCGCGTGCAGCGCGTGCCGGCGACCGAGTCGCAGGGGCGCATCCACACCTCCACGACGGGCGTGCTCGTCTTCCCCGAGGTCGACGAGCCCGAAGAGGTCCACATCGACCCCAACGACCTCAAGATCGACGTGTTCCGCTCGTCCGGGCCCGGCGGGCAGTCGGTCAACACGACCGACTCCGCCGTGCGGATCACGCACCTGCCGACCGGCATCGTCGTCTCGATGCAGACCGAGAAGTCGCAGCTCCAGAACCGCGAGGCGGGCA
>JASGDZ010000302.1:0-3583 GCA_047606835.1 Microbacterium sp.
AACGCGCGGCTGCGCGACGTGCCGGCGGAGCGCAAGGCGGAGCTCGGCAGGCTCGTCGGCCAGGCCCGCGGCCGCGTGACGCAGGCGCTCGCCGCGCGCGAGGCGGAGCTCGCGACGGCCGAGACGGCGGCGCGGCTGGAAGCGGAGCGCGTGGATGTCACGGCGCTCGCCGCCCGCGCGCGCGTCGGCGCGCGGCATCCGCTCACCCTCCTCCAGGAGGAGATCGGCGACATCTTCGTCGGCATGGGCTGGGAGGTCGCGGAGGGCCCCGAGCTGGAGCACGAGTGGTTCAACTTCGACGCGCTGAACTTCGACGCCGATCACCCCGCGCGCCAGATGCAGGACACGTTCTTCGTCGACCCGGTCGAGCGGCACCTCGTGATGCGCACGCACACGAGCCCCGTGCAGGTGCGGTCGATGCTCGAGCGCGACCTTCCCATCTACGTGATCTGCCCGGGGCGCGTGTATCGCACCGACGAGTTCGACGCGACGCACCTGCCGGTGTTCAGCCAGTTCGAGGGCCTCGTCATCGACCGGGGCATCACGATGGCGCACCTGAAGGGCACGCTCGACCACGTCGCGCGGCAGCTGTTCGGGGCCGAGGCGAAGACGCGCTTGCGCGCCAACTTCTTCCCGTTCACCGAGCCGTCGGCGGAGCTCGACCTGTGGCACCCGACCTTCAAGGGCGGCGCCCGCTGGATCGAGTGGGGCGGGTGCGGCATGGTCAACCCGAACGTGCTGCGCGCCGCCGGCATCGACCCCGAGGTGTACTCCGGCTTCGCGTTCGGGATGGGGATCGAGCGCACGCTCATGTTCCGCTCCGACGTCAAGGACATGCGCGACATGGCCGAGGGCGATGTGCGCTTCAGCGAGCAGTTCGGGATGGTGGTGTGATGCGCGTTCCGCTCAGCTGGCTGCGCGAGTACGTCGACGTGCCGGCGGATGCGACGCCCGACGACGTGCTCGCCGCGCTCGTTTCGGTGGGCTTCGAAGAGGAGGACGTGCACGCGTTCGGCCTTCAGGGGCCCATCGTCGTCGGCGAGGTGGCCTCGTTCGTCGAGGAGCCGCAGTCCAACGGCAAGACGATCCGCTGGTGCCAGGTGGATGTCGGCGCAGAGCACGGCGGCGTGCGCGGCATCGTGTGCGGCGCCGACAACTTCTTCGCCGGCGACAGGGTCGTCGTGACGCTTCCCGGCGCGGTGCTGCCCGGCCCGTTCCCGATCGCGGCGCGCAAGACGTACGGACACGTCTCCGACGGCATGATCGCATCGGCGAAGGAGCTCGGTCTCGGCGACGAGCACTCCGGCATCCTGCGTCTCGTGGAGCTGGGGGTCGACGCGCCGGCGGGCACCGATGCGATCGCCCTGCTCGGTCTCGACGACGTCGCCGTGGAGATCAACGTGACGCCCGACCGCGGCTACGCGCTGTCGGTGCGCGGGGTGGCGCGCGAGTACTCGCACGCCACCGGGGCGGCGTTCCGCGACCCGGGCGCGCGGCTCGCCCCCGACCTGGAGCCCGGCAGCGGCTTCCCGATCGCGATCGACGACCGCGCGCCGATCCGCGGGCGCGTGGGCGCGACGGGCTTCGTCGCGCGCGTCGTGCGCGACGTGGACGCCACGCGCCCCACGCCGCCGTGGATGATCGCCAGGCTGACCCTCTCCGGCGTCCGCTCGCTCGGCGTGCTCGTCGACATCACGAACTACGTCATGCTCGAGCTCGGCCAGCCGATCCACGGCTACGACCTCGACCTGCTCTCCGGCGGCATCACGGTGCGCCGCGCGGCGGCGGGGGAGACGCTTCAGACCCTCGACGGCCAGGTGCGCACGCTGAGCCCCGAAGACCTCCTCATCGTCGACGACTCCGGCCCGATCGGCCTGGCCGGCGTCATGGGCGGCGGAACCACGGAGATGTCGGACGCCACGCGCAACGTGCTCGTCGAGGCGGCGACGTTCGACCCGGTCTCGATCGCGCGCACCGCGCGCCGGCACCGGCTGCCGTCTGAGGCCTCCCGGCGCTTCGAGCGCGGCGTGGACCCGGCGATCGCGATCGTCGCGGCGCGGCGGGTCGCCGACCTCATGGTCGAGTACGCGGGCGGGACGCTCGACTCCGCCTTCGGCGGCATGATCGCGGAGCCGTTCGTGGCGCCCGAGATCCCGCTTCCCGCCGGGTTCGTGGCGGGGCTCATCGGCGTGGACTACTCCGCTGCCGAGATCGCCGGCGCGCTGGAGCTGATCGGATGCCGCGTGCTCGCTGCGCCGTCGGGCTGGATCGTGACGCCGCCGTCGTGGCGCCCCGACCTCACCGACAAATGGACGCTCGCCGAGGAGGTCGCCCGCATCCACGGGTACGACCGGATCCCGTCGCTGCTGGCGGTGCCGCCGTCGGGCCGAGGCTGGACGGCCGCACAGCGCGGCCGCCGCCGCGTGTCGAACGCGCTCGCCGCGGTCGGCTACGTCGAGACGCCCGCGTTCCCGTTCACGACCGAGGAGCACAACGACCTGCACGGCTCGGCGGCGGGTGGGCGCGTGCCGAGCGTGCGGCTGGCGAACCCGCTCGACGGGCAGGCGCCGTTCCTGCGGCGCTCGCTGATCCCCGGCCTGCTGCAGACCGCCCACCGCAATGTGTCGCGCGGGTTGACCGACCTGGCGCTGTTCGAGACCGGCGCGGTGTTCCTTCCCGTGCCGGGTGTCGTATACGGCACCGGCGACGTGCCGCCCCTCGCGGTGCGCCCGGATGCCGCCACGCTCGTCGCGCTCGACGCGTCGATCCCGCCGCAGCGACGGCACGTGGCGGTGCTGCTGACGGGCAATCGCGTCGCGAAGCAGCCGGGTCAGCCGGCCGTCGCCTGCGACCTGTCGGATGTGCTCGACGCGGTGCGGGTCGTCGCGGGCGCCGCGGGCGTGACGATCGACGTCGCCCAGGGGAGGCGCGCGGCGCTGCACCCCGGCCGCACCGCCGTGCTGACGGTGGCCGCACAGGTCGTCGAGCGAGGCGGCGATGCCGCCGAGACGAGAAGCGGCGGCATCGAGGTCGGCTACGCCGGCGAGCTGCTGCCGGCGGTGGCGGAGGCATCCGATCTTCCCGGCCGGGTGGTCGTCGCCGAGCTCGACCTCGACCTGCTGCTGTCGCTCGCGGGGGAGCGTGTCGTCGCGGCATCCCTCTCGACGTATCCGGCGGCGACCCAGGACGTGTCGCTCGTGGTGCCCGCGCCGACGCCCGCGGCGGCTGTGCGCGCCGCGCTCGTCGAGGGTGCGGGGGAGCTCCTCGAGTCGCTGCGGCTGGTCGACGACTACCGGGGCCAGGGCGTGGCGGAGGGAGAGAAGAGCCTCACCTTCGCGCTGCGCTTCCGAGCCGCCGACCGCACTCTGACGGCGGCCGAGGCGACGGAGGCGAAGCTCGCCGGCGTCGCGGCCGCGGCGGATCGCCTCGGCGCACGCCTGCGCGAGTAGACGTCGCGCCCCCCACCCACTCTCGCCCCTCTCCCCCTCTCTCTCCCTTCTCGCCGAGTCCATCAATCCCCGGCCGAGTCCATCCTTCGGGGGTGGCGCAGTGGATGGACTCGCGCGCCGATGGATGGACTCGG
>JASGDZ010000303.1:0-6131 GCA_047606835.1 Microbacterium sp.
CGACATCCTCGCCGTCCAGCACGCCACGTCGGACTAGCCGGCCGGGAACCGGCGGTTCGGTCATGGCCCGGACCAGACAAGGCGCCGGGCGACGCGCCTGCGCCCGGATAGGCTGACCGGATGCGACGCGTCATCGTGCTCGGGTCGACCGGGTCGATCGGAACGCAGGCTCTCGACGTCGTCCGCGCGAACCCCCGCCGGTTCGAGGTCGTCGGGCTGTCGGCGGGATCGAACCGCACCACGCTGGAGGAGCAGGCCGCGGCTTTCGGCGTCGAGGACATCGCGCTCGGCGCCGACGAGGCGGAGCAGTTGGTGCGGGATGTCGACGCCGACGTCGTGCTCAACGGCATCACCGGATCGGTCGGCCTCGGCCCCACGCTCGCCGCGCTGCGGGCGGGGCGCACGCTCGCGCTCGCCAACAAGGAGTCGCTCATCGTCGGCGGCGACCTCGTCACGGCCCTCGCGCAGCCGGGCCAGATCGTTCCCGTCGACTCCGAGCACTCCGCGATCGCGCAGGCGCTGCGCGCGGGCGATCGCTCGGAGGTGCGCCGGATCGTGCTCACCGCGTCGGGCGGGCCGTTCCGCGGGCGCTCGAAGGAGTCGCTCGCGACCGTCACGCCGCGAGAGGCACTCGCCCACCCCACGTGGGACATGGGACGCGTCATCACGACGAACTCCGCGACGCTCGTGAACAAGGGGCTCGAGGTCATCGAGGCGCACCTGCTGTTCGGCGTGCCCTATGACGACATCGAGGTCGTCGTGCATCCGCAGTCGATCGTGCACTCCATGGTCGAGTTCGTGGACGGGTCGACCATCGCGCAGGCGTCGCCGCCGGACATGCGGCTGCCCATCTCGCTCGGGCTCGACTGGCACCACCGGGTGGGGGGCGTGGGCCGGCCGCTGGACTGGCGCGCCGCGGCATCCTGGACCTTCGAGCCGCTCGACGACGACGCCTTCCCCGCCGTCGCGCTCGCCAAGCGCGTCGGCACCGCGGGCCGCACCTACCCCGCGGTCTTCAACGCGGCCAACGAGCAGGCCGTCGACGCGTTCCACGAGGGGCGGCTCGCGTTCGGCGGCATCGTGGAGACCGTCGAGCGCGTCGTCGAACGGCACGAGGCGCCCGACGAGCTCACCCGTGAGACGCTCGCCGAGGCCGAGACGTGGGCGAGGGGCGCGGCCGACCGCACGATCGCCGCACTCGCGGGTCGTTGAGCGAGCGCGTGGGGGTTCCGGTCGTTGAGCGAGCGCGAAGCGCGAGACGAAACGCGTCGCGCTGCCGGACGCATGGTCGCTGCGTTTCGTCTCGGCCCTGCGGGCCTCGCTCAACGAGCGGGCGGGAAGGTCAGCCCCAGCCGTAGCGGCGCAGCGCGTCGAGGGAGAGCTGCGGGAAGTCGTAGGCGACGCGCTGGCCGCGCACATCCAGGAAGTTCTGGTGACCCGGCCCGCACCACAGGATCGCGTCGCCGTCGTCGGCGAGCGACATCGCCTTGTCGAGGGCCTCCTCGGGGTCGCCGATGTTGAACAGGCCGCCCGCGGGCGGCTCCTGCGCGGCGCCCTCGTACAGCTGCGCGCGGATGAGGTCGGGGTCCTCCCAGCGCGGGTTGTAGTCCGACACGATCGCCACGTCGGAGTTGCGCACCGCCGCCAGCCCCATGATGGGCCGCTTGGTGCCGTCGCGCGAGCCGTCGGCGCCGAAGATCACGATGACCTTTCCGGGTGTGACACGCCGCACCGCGGCGGCGGTCTTCTCGATCGCATCCGGCGTGTGCGCGAAGTCGATGTAGACGACCGGGCCGCGCCCCGTGGTCACGAGCTCGGTGCGGCCGGGGAGGAACCCCGGGATGTCCGGCGTGATCACGCGCACGATGTCGTGCCACGGGATGCCGGCCTCCACGAGCATCACGATCGCCATCGCGGCGTTGGTCACCATATGCGCGCCGAGCGCGGGCACCGTGCTCTCCACGTGCTGCCCGTCGGGCCCGTCCAGCGTGAACGCCGTCGCGTTGACGCGTTCGGCGGTCATGCGGGCGATCCACTGCGCCGACTCGGCGAGGGCGACGTCTTCGGCGATCTCGGGGGTCGCCACCGTCGTGACGGGGCAGTCGGCCTGGTCGACGACGGTCTTCCCCCACGGCGTGTCGAGCGAGACGACGGCCTTGCGCGCCGTGCCGTCCTTGAACATGCGTGCCTTCATCTGCAGGTAGTCGTCCATGTTCGCGAAGTCCTCGCGGTGGTCGAGCTGCAGGTTCGTGAACCCGGCGACGTCGAAGACGAGACCCGCGCTGCGGCCGTGGATGATCGCCTGCACGCTCACTTCCAGGCACATCACCTGCACGCCCTGCTCGCGGCCGTACGCGAGGATCGCGTGCAGCTCGCTCGCCTCGGGGGTGGACAGCTTCGCGGTCACCTCGGTGCCCGCGACGATGCGCCGCGCCGACGACGACAGCGACGTGGTGTAGCCGAGCGCGTGCAGGATCTCGTGCTGCAGATGAGCGGTCGACGTCTTGCCGTTCGTGCCGGTCACGCCGAGCATGATCGGCATCCGCCCGTCGTTGCCGAAGACCCACGACGCGATCTCCGACACGTGCGGGCGCGGGTCGTCCATCACGAAGATCGGCAGGCCGCAGTCCTTCGCGAGCTCCAGGCCCATCGCGTCGGTGACGATCGCGACCGCACCCTTGTCGACGGCCTGCGCGACGAACTCGGCGCCGTGCCGGCGCACGCCGAACTGCGGGCCCTGGCGGGGCACGCCGTGCAGGGCGATGAAGATCTCGCCCGGCCTGACGTCGACGCTCGACACCGTCGCCCCGACGGCCCGCACGCCCGCGATGTCGCCGATCGGGCTCAGACCGAAGCGGGCGGCGAAGTCGGTGAGCAGGCGCGGCTCCGGGTGCTCCGGACGCAGCACGGGGGCGTTGTTGACCTTCATGAGACCTCTCGCGGGGACGGCGGGCGCAGCACTCCATCGTCTCACGGCCGTTCCCGGGGTGCTCAGAGCTTGTGCCGGGTACCGTGAAGAGGTGAGCGTCCTCCTGTTCGTCGTGGGCATCGTGGTGATCGTCGTCGGGCTCGCCGTGTCGATCGCCGTCCACGAGCTCGGGCACCTGTGGCCCGCCAAGCGGTTCGGCGTGCGCGTCGGCCAGTACATGATCGGCTTCGGCCCCACGCTGTGGTCGCGGCGGATCGGCGAGACCGAGTACGGGTTCAAGCTGCTGCCTCTGGGCGGCTACATCTCGATGGCCGGCATGTATCCGCCTTCGCCGCGCGCGGGGGCCTCCGGGCGCGCCGGCGGCGGCTTCTTCGCGACGATGGTGCAGGACGCGCGCACCGCGAACGACGAGACGCTCGACGGCGACGACGACGAACGCGTGTACTACCGCCTCCCGGTCTTCAAGCGCGTGGTCGTGATGCTCGGCGGTCCGGTCATGAACCTGCTGCTGGCGATCGTGCTGTTCACGATCGTGTTCAGCGGCATCGGCGTGCAGACGGCGACCGCGACGGTGGCGTCGCTGTCGGAGTGCGTGCCGTCGTCGGCGTCCGCCGCGTGCACGTCCGCCGATCCCGCTCCGCCCGCGCAGGCAGCCGGCTTCGAGCCGGGCGACACGATCGTGTCGGTCGACGGCACCGCCGTGTCGGACTTCTCGCAGATCGCGGCGATCGTGCAGGCATCCGCCGGCGCGACGCTCTCCGTCGTCGTCGAACGCGACGGCGCGCAGCAGACCCTCACCGTGACGCCGGCGACGGTCGCCGCCGACGGCGCGCAGATCGGGTTCCTCGGCATCCGTCCCACCGTCGAGTTCGTGCATCAGCCGATCTGGTCGGGCACGATCATGGCGATCGACAACGTCGGCCAGGTCGCCGGCGTCATCGTTCAGCTGCCGGTGAAGGTGTGGGACACGGCGGTGACGCTCGTCACCGGCGGAGAGCGCGACCCCGACGGCCCGCTCAGCGTCGTGGGGGTCGCCGGCATCGCGGGCGAGGTGGCGGCGGCCGACGCGCCGGTGCTCAACCGCATCAGCGCGACGCTGGGGCTGCTCGGCTCGCTCAACATCGCGCTGTTCGTGTTCAACCTCATCCCGCTGCTGCCCCTCGACGGCGGACACGTCGTCGTCGCGCTGTGGGACGGTCTGCGGCGCGGCTGGGCGAAGCTCTTCCGACGGCCGCCGCCGCGGCCGGTGGATGCCACGAAGCTCGTGCCGGTCACGTTCGTCGTCGTCGTGCTGCTCATCGCGATGGGGGCGGTGCTGATCGTCGCCGACCTGATCAACCCGGTGTCGATCTCCGGGGGCTGACCGGGCCCGCCGGCGATCGTCGCCGTCAGTCGAGATGGCGGAACGCCGGCCACAGGGTCGGCCACGGCTCGATCGGCTCTCGGCACACCGTCAGCGGCTCGCCCTGCTCCTCGCTGTCCACCCCGACGCCGTCGTCGAGCTCGCCGACGACCTCGCACGACGCGAACAGCGCCGACACCCGCTCGCCCTGGCCGCCGACGATCAGCACCGTCCGGGCGTCGGCAGGCGGAGCCGCGAGCTCCCACAGGGCGTTGTGGCCGCTGACCACGGGTGGCAGGTCGACGCCGAAGCGCGCGAGCGCGCCCGCCTCCCCGTAGTTGCTCGCGATGATCGCATCGACGTCGGCGGCGTGCGCGGCTGCCGTCATCTGCTCGACGTAGCGCTCCCAGCCGACCTGATCCGCGGATGCCGAGTTGACCGCCGCGAGCCCGCTCGCCCCGAACCACTCGACGGGAAGCAGCGGCAGCGAGGTGACCGCGCAGCCCACCGCGTTGATCGCGAGCAGGACCGACACCGTGGCGCGGCGGCCGCGCGTGCGCGCCCAGTCCGCGACCGGCACGGCGCCGACCGCCACGAGCACGCCGAGCACCCCCGCCGGGTAGTAGAACTGGGTGCCCGCCGCGAACACGAACGCGACCACCACGGCCCACACGACGGCGAGCCATCGCAGCGAGCGCCACGCGGGGCGCCGGAACAGCGCGACGAGGGCGACGCCCCAGAACACGGCGAGTACGGGCCCGACGAGCAGCACCAGGAAGGGCCACATCATGACGCGCACCTCGGCGCCGTTCTCCTCGCCGAGTGCCGCGCCCATCGCCAGCTGCGGCCAGCCGTGGGTCGCCTGGTACGCGAGGCTCGGGATCGCGAGGACGACGACCCCCGCGCAGCCCGCGTAGAGCCAGCCCGAGCGGAACCAGCGCCGCGGGCCGCACACCACGAGCCCCAGGGCGATGCCCGCCAGCAGCACGAGCACGAGGAGCTTGTTGAGCGTGCTGGCGCCGACGACCGCGCCCGCGGCGAGCCACCAGCGGCCGTCGCCGCGCAGCACGGCGCGCATCGCGCACAGCAGCGCCGCCGGCCACACCACGAGATCGAGGCTCGCGGTGAGCAGCACGTGACCGAACAGCAGCGTCATCGTCGCACCGGCCATCCCCCACACGGTGAGCGCCTGGGCGAGGCGGCCTCCGCCGACCTCGCGGGCGATCGCGGCGAGCAGTGGCAGCGACGCCACGGCGCACACGAGGGCGACGACGCGCAGCGCCACGACCCCGTCGCCGAACAAGGCGATCGCGGCATGCGCGAGCAGGGGCGTCAGCGGCGGCTGGTCGGTGTACCCCCACGCGAGCGGGAGCATGCGGAAGTAGAGCTCGTCGCGATGGTAGCCGTAGGCGGGCGCCAGGAGCGCGAGGATGCCGGCGAGCACGCCCATGGCGCCCACGATGTGGGCGGTGGCGTAGCGCGGGAGCGCCGCGGGCATGGGCCCACCCTAGCCCCGGGTCACCCGTCGACGGGCGTCAGCGCGTGCCCCACGAGCCGCTCGAGCGTGTGCATGCCGTCGCGCGACAGGATCGACTCGAGGTGCCCCTGGATCGACGCGAAGCCGGGACCGCGCAGCGCGTAGACGTCGCCGGATGCGGGATCGGCGGCGACCTCTGCGGGGCCGACGCGCGCCGTCCCCGGAGCCACCCGCGCGGTGAACGTGTTGTAGAAGCCGATCGAGGCGGTCTCTGCGAACACGTCGACCGTCTTCTGCAGACCCTGGTGCGGCCGGTCCAGGGGCGCCAGCTCGATGCCGAGCGCGTCGGCGAGGATCTGGTGGCTGAGGCACACCGCCAGCAC
>JASGDZ010000304.1:0-10482 GCA_047606835.1 Microbacterium sp.
GGACGCGACGAGCGCGCCGATCGCACCCGCGAGCACGTCGCCGGTGCCGGCCGTCGCGAGCCACGGCGACCCCGGCCCCACGCGGCGCACCCTGCCGTCGGGCGCGGCGACGAGCGTGACCGAGCCCTTCAGCAGCACAGCCGCACCGAGCGCCCGCGCGGTCTCCAGCGCCGCGGCGGAGCGCGCGTCGTCATCCGCGTCGCGGTCCAGCGCCGCGAGCCCGAGCCGATCACGCAGCGCGTCGTGCTCGCGCGCGTGCGGGGTGACCAGCAGCGGCGCCGCCGCCCCGGGCACGAGGTCGAGGGCGCCGGCGTCGGCGATCACGGGCACCTGGCCCGACAGGATGCCGCGCAGCCCCGCCGTCTCCTCGTGTGTGCGGGAGGCCGAATCCACGCCGGAGCCGATCACCCACGCCTGCACGCGTCCGTCGCCGAGCACCGTCTCGGGGCGGCGCTGCAGCACGAGGTCCTCCGCACGCCGCGGCCCCACGTAGCGCACCATGCCGATGCCCGTGCGCCACGCGGCCTCGACGCCGAGCACCGCTGCGCCGGGGTACCGCTGCGAGCCGGTGCGAAAGCCCACGACGCCGCGGGAGTACTTGTCGTCGCCGGGCCGCGGCGCACGCGGCGCCGGGTGTGCGAGTGTCCGTCGTCCCGTCATCGCCGCCTCGTGGCATCCTGCACTTCGCCGATGAGCTCCTCGATGACGTCCTCAAGGAACAGCACGCCGGTGAGCTCCCCCGCGGCGTCGCGCACCGCGGCGAGGTGCCGTCCGGCGCGGCGCATCGTCGCCAGCGCGTCCTCCAGGTCGGTCGACTCGAGCACCGGCACCATCTGGTGGATGCGCTTGGCCGGCACCGGCCGCGACGCGGCCGCCGCGGCATCCGCGTCGTCGGCGACCTGCAGGATGTCCTTCAGGTGCACGTACCCGATCGGCCGGTCGCCGTCGACGATGACGTAGCGCGAGAAGCCGTGCCTGGCCACCGCGCGCTCGATCCGCTCCGGCGTCGTGGTGGAGGGGAGCGTGACGAGGGATGCCAGGGGCACGGCGACATCCTTCGCCTTCTTGTCGGTGAACTCGACCGCCGCGGCGACCGTGCCCGACACGTCGTCGAGCACGCCCTCGGCGCGCGACTGCGTGACGATGGTGGCCACCTCGTCGAGGGTGAACGTCGAGGCGGCCTCGTCCTTCGGCTCGACCCGGAACAGACGCACGACGTGGTTCGCCGTCCAGTTGAGGGCGACGATCGCGGGGTGGAACGCGCGCGACACCCACACGAGCGGGGTCGCGAGCATCAGCACCGCACGGTCCGGCACCGAGAACGCGAGGTTCTTCGGCACCATCTCGCCGAACACGACGTGCAGGTACGACACGATCAGCAGCGCGACGACGAACGCGATCGCGTCGATCGCGGCCTCGCCCCAGCCGGTGATGCCGAGCGGCACCGCCAGCAGGTGGTGGATCGCGGGCTCGGAGACGTTCAGGATCAGCAGGGAGCAGATCGTGATGCCGAGCTGGCACGTCGCGAGCATGAGGGTCGCGTGCTCCATCGCGAACAGGGCGATGCGCGCCGCGCGCGACCCCTTCTCGGCGAGCGGCTCGATCTGCGAGCGCCGCGCGGAGATCACGGCGAACTCCGCGCCGACGAAGAAGGCGTTGAACGCCAGCAGCACGACGAGCCACAGGATGCCCGACCAGTCGCTCACCGCTCGTCACCGCCTTCGGGCTCGGGCGCGGGCTCGGGCTCGACGGGCGTCGGCGTGAACCGCACGCGGTCGACGCGCCGGCCGTCCATGCGCTGCACGGTGAGGATGCCGCCATCCAACGGCACCTCGTCGCCCACGGCCGGGATGCGCTCCAGCACGCTCATGATGTAGCCGCCCACGGTGTCGTACACGTCGCCCTCCGGCACGGCGACGCCGGCCTGGTCGCGCAGCTCGTCGGGCCGAAGCCCCGCGGGGAAGGTGATCGACTCGCGCGCGCGCACGATGCCCGCCCGCGCACGGTCGTGCTCATCGGACACCTCGCCGACGATCTCCTCCACGAGATCCTCGAGCGTCACGACGCCGGCGGTGCCGCCGTACTCGTCGACGACGATCGCCATCTGATAGCCGCGCGAGCGCAGCTCGGCCAGGAGCCCGTCGAGGTGCAGCGTCTCCGGCACACGCAGCGGCTCGGTCGCGATGGCGCCCGCGGGCACCTCGCCGCGCTTCGCGCGCGGCACAGACACCGCCTGCTTGACGTGCGCGACGCCGACGATGTCGTCCATCGACTCGTCGAACACCGGGAAGCGGCTGTGCCCGGTGCGTCGCGCGAGCTGGATCACCTCGTCGACGGAGTCGCCCACGGCCACGGCGTGCACGCTCGGGCGGGCGGTCATGACATCCCCCGCGCTCAGCCGGGAGAACGTGAGCGTGCGGTCCAGGAGCGACGCCGTGTCCTCCTCGAGCACGCCGGCGCTCGCCGAGCGGCGCACGAGGCTGGAGAGCTCCTCCGCCGTGCGGGCGCCCGACAGCTCCTCCTTGGGCTCGATCCCGAAGGAGCGGATGACGCCGTTCGCGCTGCCGTTGAGCACCGACACCGCAGGGCGGAACACCGTCGTGAAGGCGACCTGGAACGGCATGACGAGCTTCGCGGTCCGGTGCGGCAGCGCGAGCGCGAGGTTCTTCGGCACCAGCTCGCCGAGGATCATCGACAGCACCGTGGCCACCGCGACCCCGACGACGGCTGCGAGGGGCCGGGAGAGGCTCGCCTGCATCCCCCACGCCGTGAACACGGGCGCGAGCAGCGACGAGATCGCGGGCTCCATCGTGTATCCGGTGAGCAGCGTCGTGAGCGTGATGCCCAGCTGCGCGCTGGACAGGTGCGTCGAGGTGATGCGCAGCGCGCTGATGGTGAGGCCGAGCCGCGACTCGCCCTTGGCCTGGCGCGCTTCGAGGTCGGCGCGATCGAGGTTGACGAGGGCGAACTCGGATGCCACGAACAACCCGGTGCCCACGATGAGCAGCAGCCCCACGCCCAGCATGATCCACTCGTACATCACGCGTCACCCCCGCTTCGCGGGGTGGGGTGGGGCGATCGTCTGCGACTGGGAGGGTCGTCCATGCTGGCGACGATTCTACGGCACGACGTCGGTGTGCCGCGGCGGGTCGCGCGCCCCGCTCGCGCCCGCTGGGCGGCGGCTGCAGTTTCCTGAATCGGCGCCACAGATCTGTGCCGCCGATTCAGAGAGCTGCCGCCTCAACAGGATTCTGCCGCCGGAGCACGCACGGGGCGGGGGCGCGGAGGCGGGATGCGCGGGGGCAGGGGCGAGCGGTCGTCAGCGCCAGACCAATCCGGCGGGCGGCCGCGGACGTCGGGCGGGCAGGCCCGCTCCGGTCAGGATGTCGTAGAGGAGCCGGGGATCCTCGTGGGCCGCCGTGCGCCAGCGCGAGAAGGCGCGCACCAGCCTGCGCAGCTCGTCGCCGCGGTCCTTCTCGGCCAAGAGCACCTGTTCCGCCGTGCGTCCCTTGCGCAGGCGCGGGTCGAAGTACTTGCCGGTGCCGTCGAACTCCGCGGCGTGATCGTGGTCTTCGAAGTAGTAGTCGGGGTACGCGGACCGTCCGCTGGGGAGCACGAACCGGCGCTGCAGCACCGGAGCGGGAAACCCCAGCCGGTCGATCAGCACGCGTCCCTCGCTCTCGCGCACCGAGTCGGACAGGTCGGTGGAGAACGCCAGAGCCGCCCGCATCCGCCGATGCCCCCGGACCTCGGTGTCGGAGATCGCGATGCGCTCCAGGTCGGCGAGCGTCGTCAGGCATCCGCCCTCGCGGCGCCGCCACCGCGCACCGTCGAGAGCGATGACGCCCGCGGAGAACGAGCCGATGCGCGCAAGGTCCAGTGCGGTCTGCGCGGGAGTGGTCAGCTCGTGCCCGCGCCAGTCGACGGTCTCGATGTGCGTGCGTGCGGAGGTGCGCCGCCGCAGCATCCCCGACGATCGTCCGCCGGTGGTGCGCGGCACGATGACGTCGACCGTCTCCGGCCAGTCGCCGATGAGGTCGATCCCCCACAGCGCCGCGGCGGCGAAGTGCGAGATCAGGAGCCGCCCCCGCGCCCGGTCGGCGGTCTCGACCACCCGGACGGCGTGTCGGTCCATGGGGCTCAGCGCCCGCCATGCGCGCCCGGGCGCGTACGATCCCGGTGCGACCCGTTCGTATGTCCCCTTCGCCAGCTGCCGGGCGAGCCTGCGGTCGTTCACCGGCAGACCGTCGCGGTCGCGGCGGCGGTGGATGACGATGTCGGGCTCCGTACGCGGCTTCATGGCTCCACCGTGGCGTGCCGGGCGTCGCCCGCGGCGCGCAGCGGCGCGATCTGTGGGAAACTCGCCGCCGCTGCCGAGCTGTGGAGGAGCAGCGGCCACAGTTTCCCGATACGGCGGCACAGATCTGTGCCGCCGGCTCAGGGAACTGCCGCCGGCTCAGGGCACTGGCGCCGATGCCGGGAACGCCCGCGGATGCGGGGAACCACCGCGGATGCCCGGCTACCAGCTGACCGGGAGCGCCTTGCCCTCCTCGTACCCGGCGGCGGACTGCAGGCCGACGCGCGCTCGGTCGTGGAACTCGGGCACCGTCGCCGCGCCCGCGTAGGTGAACGACGAGCGCACGCCGGAGGTGATCATGTCGAGGAGGTCCTCCAGGCCCGGGCGCAGCGGGTCGAGGTAGATCCGCGACGACGAGATGCCCTCGGCGAAGAGATCCTTGCGGGCGAGGTCGTAGGGGTCGAGGCGCCCGAACCGCCCGTGCACGGCCTTCGTCGACGCCATGCCCCACGACTCCTTGTAGGCGCGGCCGTCGGCGCCCGTCTGCAGCTCACCCGGCGCTTCGATCGTGCCGGCGAACCACGAGCCGATCATCACCGACGCCGCGCCCGCCGCGAGCGCGAGGGCGACGTCGCGGGGGTAGCGAACTCCCCCGTCGGCCCACACGTGCGCGCCCATGACGCGCGCGGCCTCGGCGGTCTCCAGCACCGCGGAGAACTGCGGGCGCCCGACAGCGGTCATCATGCGGGTCGTGCACATCGCGCCGGGACCCACGCCCACCTTCAGGATGTCGGCGCCCGCCGCCACGAGGTCGTGCACGCCTTCCGCGGTGACGATGTTGCCCGCCGCGACGGGAACGCGAAGGCCCAGCTCCGACACCGTGCGCAGGGCCCGCAGCATCCCTTCCTGGTGGCCGTGCGCCGTGTCGACGACGAGCACGTCGACACCGGCGGCCACGAGCGCGCGGGCCTTCGCCGCGACGTCGCCGTTGATGCCGACGGCCGCGGCGACGATGAGGCGGCCGTCGCCGTCGACGGCGGGGCGGTACAGCGTCGCGCGCAGCGCGGTGCGCCGCGACAGCGTGCCCACCACGAAGCCGTGGTGCAGCACGCAGACGAGCTCGGCGTCGGCGCCGACGAGCAGATCGAACGCGTGCCGGGGGCTCTCCACGTCGTCCGCGTCGATCGAGGGCGTGCGTCCGCGGGCCAGATCCCCCAAACGGGCGTCGGGAAGCGCGGTGCCCAGACGCGCGGCCGGGACGATGCCGTGCACGCGGTCGACGGGAAGACGATCGGCGGGCCCGTCGGCGACCACGATGCCGTGGCCCGGCGTCGCGGGCAGCAGGCGCGCGGCATCCGCCACCGTCGCGTCGGGCGGCAGCACGAGCGGGGTGTCCCACGGCACGGGCTGGCTCTTCACCCAGCGGATCGCCGCGTCGAGCTCCTGCAACGGCATGTCCTGCGGCAGCACGCCGAGGCCGCCGCGACGCGCCAGCGTCGCCGCGAGGCGCGCGCCGGTGACCGAGTTCATGTTCGCCGAGACGATCGGAATGGTCGCTGCCGTGCCGTCGCCCGGGGCGAGGTCGACGTCCAGCCGGCTGGTGACCGCCGAATGCCGGGGAACGAGGAACACGTCCGAATACGTGAGATCGACGTCGGGCCGCTGGCCGTAGAACTCCATGTAGGTCAAGGGTAGTGACTCAAGGGCTACGCTTAACAGTCGTGCGCGCGACGCCCTCGGCGGGTCGCGCGTGCTCCGGGAGTTTCACCGACGAAAGCAGGCGAAGAGCGTGTCCAGCCAGGTCACGGGCGCAGGAGTGTCGAGCGAGGGCGAGTTCGGCGCCAACGAATGGCTCGTCGACGAGCTCTACGAGCAGTTCAAGGTCAACCGCAACTCCGTCGACAAGGAGTGGTGGCCGATCCTCGAGGCCTACCACCCGGTGGCCGGCACGGTCGCCCGGGGAGCGGATGCCCCGGCGGCGAAGACCACGGATGCCGCGACGACGCCGAGCCCGGATGCCGCAACGGCGGCCGGCCCCGAGCGCCACCCGATGACGGCCCCGATCCCGGTGATCGGCGCGCAGCCGGTGGCGCGCACGACCGCGAAGCCCGCCGCCCCGCGACCGATTCCGGCCCAGGCGCCCGCGCTCGCCCCCGCCAGCGACGTCGCCGCCGAGGACGACAAGGTCACACCGCTGCGCGGCCTGCCCAAGACCCTCGCGGCCAACATGGACGAGTCGCTCACGGTGCCGACCGCGACGAGCGTGCGCACCATCCCGGCGAAGCTCATGATCGACAACCGCATCGTCGTGAACAACTACCTCTCGCGCACGCGCGGCGGCAAGGTGAGCTTCACGCACTTCATCGGCTGGGCGATCATCCGGGCGCTCAAGGAGTTCCCGAGCCAGAACGTGTTCTACGCCGAGGTCGACGGGAAGCCCTCGGTCGTCGCGCCCGCGCACATCAACCTCGGCATCGCGATCGACCTGCCCAGGCCCGACGGCACGCGGGCGCTGCTGGTGCCGAGCATCAAGCGCGCCGACACGATGACGTTCAACGAGTTCCTCGCGGCCTACGAGGACCTCGTGACCCGGGCTCGCGCCAACAAGCTGGTGCCCGCCGACTTCCAGGGCACCACGATCTCGCTCACGAACCCCGGCGGCATCGGCACCGTCCACTCCGTGCCGCGGCTCATGAAGGGCCAGGGCGCGATCATCGGCGCGGGCGCGCTGGAGTACCCCGCCGAATTCCAGGGCATGAGCGAGCGCACCCTCGTGGAGCTCGCCGTCGGCAAGACGATCACCCTCACCAGCACCTACGACCACCGCGTGATCCAGGGCGCCGGCTCGGGCGAGTTCCTGAAGAAGGTGCACGAGCTGCTCATCGGCCAGCGCGGCTTCTACGACGAGATCTTCGCGGCTGCCCGCATCCCCACCGCACCCATCCGCTGGGCGAGCGACATCAACGTCGACCTCGCGGAGCGCGTCGACAAGACCGCGCGCGTGCAGGAGCTCATCAACGCGTTCCGCGTGCGCGGACACCTCATGGCCGACATCGACCCGCTCGAGTACCGGCAGCGCACGCACCCCGATCTCGAGCTGGAGAGCCACGGCCTCACCTTCTGGGACCTCGACCGCGAGTTCGTCACGGGCGGGTTCGGCGGCAAGCGGCTGCTCAAGCTGCGCGACATCCTCGGCGTGCTGCGCGACTCGTACTGTCGCACGATCGGCATCGAGTACATGCACATCCAGGACCCCGCGCAGCGCACGTGGTTCCAGGACAACATGGAGGTCAAGTACCAGAAGCCGACGCACGACGAGCAGCTGCGCATCCTGCGCAAGCTCAACGAGGCGGAGGCGTTCGAGACGTTCCTGCAGACGAAGTTCGTCGGCCAGAAGCGGTTCTCGCTCGAGGGCGGCGAGTCGCTCATCCCGCTCCTCGACCAGATCCTCAAGGGTGCGGCGGAGGCCGGGCTCGACGGCGCCGCCGTCGGCATGGCGCACCGCGGCCGCCTCAACGTGCTCACGAACATCGCCGGGAAGACGTACGGCCAGGTGTTCCGCGAGTTCGAGGGCGCGGTCGCGGTGGGCAACAAGAGCGGCTCGGGCGATGTGAAGTACCACCTCGGCACCGACGGCACGTTCGTCACCGAGGGCGGCGAGCAGCTGCCCGTGCACCTGGCGGCCAACCCGTCGCACCTGGAGACGGTCGACGGCGTGCTGGAGGGGATCGTCCGCGCGAAGCAGGACCGCAAGCCCATCGGCTCGTTCTCGTATCTGCCGGTGCTCGTGCACGGCGACGCGGCCTTCGCCGGCCAGGGCGTCGTCGTGGAGACGCTGCAGATGTCGCAGCTTCGCGGATACCGCACCGGCGGCACGATCCACGTCGTCGTCAACAACCAGGTCGGCTTCACGACGACGCCCGACGACGGGTTCACGTCGGTGTACGCCACGGATGTCGCAAAGACCATCCAAGCCCCGATCCTGCACGTCAACGGCGACGACCCCGAGGCGGTCGTGCACGTCGCCGAGGTGGCGTTCCGCTACCGTCAGGAGTTCCACCGCGACATCGTCGTCGACCTCGTCTGCTACCGCCGCCGCGGACACAACGAGGGCGACGACCCGTCGATGACGCAGCCGCTGATGACGAACCTCATCGAGGCGAAGCGCTCGGTGCGCCGGCTCTACACCGAGGCTCTCGTCGGACGCGGCGACATCACCGAGGAGGAGTACGACCGGGCCAAGCAGGACTTCCAGAACCGCCTCGAGATCGCGTTCACCGCGACCCACGCCGCCGAGACCGGCACGACGGATGTCGTCGACGAGGCGGCGCTCGCGGCTGCCGAGGCCGAGCGGGCCCCGGTCGTGCTGGAGACGACGGGTGTGCCGCGCGAGGTCGTGGAGCTCATCGGCGACGCGTTCGTGAACAAGCCCGAGGGCTTCACGGTGCACACGAAGCTGCAGCAGCTGCTGGACAAGCGCCACGACATGAGCCGCAACGGCGGCATCGACTGGGGGTTCGGGGAACTTCTGGCGTTCGGCTCGCTGCTGCTGGAGGGGACCCCGGTGCGCCTGGCCGGCCAGGACTCGCAGCGCGGCACGTTCGTGCAGCGCCACTCCGTGCTGCACGACCGCGAGAACGGCCAGGAGTGGATCCCGCTCACGAACCTCGGCGAGGGCCAGGGGCGGTTCTGGGTGTACAACTCGCTGCTCAGCGAGTACGCCGCGATGGCGTTCGAGTACGGCTACTCGGTGGAGCGCCCCGACGCGCTCGTGCTGTGGGAGGCGCAGTTCGGCGACTTCACCAACGGCGCCCAGTCGGTGATCGACGAGTACATCTCCGCCGCCGACCAGAAGTGGGGTCAGCAGTCGAGCGTCGTGCTGCTGCTGCCGCACGGCTACGAGGGGCAGGGACCCGACCACTCGTCGGCGCGCATCGAGCGGTATCTGCAGCTGTGCGCGCAGGAGAACATGACCGTGGCGCGGCCGTCCACGCCGGCATCCTACTTCCACCTGCTGCGCCGCCAGGCGTACGCCCGCCCGCGGCGGCCGCTCGTGGTGTTCACCCCCAAGGCGATGCTGCGCCTGCGCGGTGCGACGAGCCCCGTCGAGGACTTCCTCACCGGGCGGTTCGAGCCGGTGGTCGACGACGACCGCGGGATCGACAAGAGCATCGTCAAGCGGGTGCTCCTGCACTCGGGCAAGATCCACTGGGATCTGCGGGCGGAGCTGGACAAGAACCCGAATCCCGAGGTCGCGCTCGTGCGGCTCGAGCAGTTCTACCCCGCGCCGGTCGACGAGCTGAACGCCGTGATCGACAGCTATCCGGACGCGCAGCTGGTGTGGGTGCAGGACGAGCCCGAGAACCAGGGCGCGTGGCCGTTCATCGCGCTCGAGGTCGTCAAGCACCTGCACGGGCGGACGATCCGGCGCGTGTCGCGCGCGGCGGCGGCGTCGCCGGCGACCGGGTCGCCGAAGGTGCACGCGGCGGAGAGCGCGGAGATCATGAGGACGGCGCTCACGCTGTAGCCGGCGGATCTGTTCGCCGTCGCCGGACGTACGCTCGTGGCATGCGGGTGTCCGTCCTCGGCAGCGTCTTCCTCGTCGAGCGGATGGATGAGAACCCCGCGTCGACCTGACGGATCGGCCCCTCGCCTCGACGCCTAGAACGGCGGCGGGTCGACGTCGGTGACGACACCCGTGGGGCTGATCCAGAAGAGCCGCCCGGTGTCGGGCTCGCGTTCGAGCCGCCAGCGTGTCTCGTGTTTGACGGCATGGTGCGACGCGCACACCGGGCCGAGGTTCGTGCCCGCCGTGGGGCCGCCGAACTGCCAGTCGACGCGGTGGTCGAGGTCGCACTCGCGGGCGAGGCGATTGCAGCCGGGGAAGATGCACGTGGAGTGCACGATCATCGCCCACCGGCGCAGGTCGGCCGGCACCCGCCGCGTCTTGCGGTCGACGTCGACGACGGTGCCGGCGACCGGGTCGGTGAGAATGCGGATCCAGCTCTTCGCCCCACCGGCGAGCCGCCTCGCGGTCTCGAGATCGATCGGGCCGTAGCCGTCGAGCGTCGCGGGCGCGTCGTCGTGCCCGAGCAGCGTCAGCGCCGGCACGGTGATCGCGACGACCGGCTCGATGTCGTGCCCGCCGCCGCGGATCGTGAGATCGCACAGCGCGTCGGCGCGCA
>JASGDZ010000305.1:0-3403 GCA_047606835.1 Microbacterium sp.
GGCTTAGGCATGTTGGTTTCTCCTGGAAATCAAAAGGGTCAGTTGGACTCGTCGTCGTAGTCGCCGTAGAAGTGGGCGCCGTCAAAACCGGGCACCGAATCTTTCAGCGACAAGCCGAGCGAGATGAGCTTGTCGCGCACCTCGTCGACCGACTTCTGACCGAAGTTGCGGATGTTCATGAGCTGCGTCTCGCTCAGGGCGACGAGCTCGGAGACGGTGTTGATGCCCTCGCGCTTGAGGCAGTTGTACGAGCGGACCGACAGGTCGAGGTCCTCGATCGGCATCGACAGCTCGTTCGACAGAACGGTCTCCACCGGCGCCGGGCCGATCTCGATTCCCTCGGCCTCGACGTTCAGCTCGCGGGCCAGGCCGAACAGCTCAGTCAGGGTGCGACCGGCGGAGGCCACGGCGTCCCGCGGGGCGATCGACGGCTTGGTCTCGACATCGAGCACGAGCTTGTCGAAGTCGGTGCGCTCGCCCGCACGCGTCGCGTCGACGCGGTACGACACCTTCAGCACCGGCGAGTAGATCGAGTCGATCGGCACCTGGCCCGCCTCGGCGTACTCGTTGCGGTTCTGCGTGGCCGACACGTAGCCGCGCCCGCGCTCGATGGTGAGCTCGAGCTCGAACTTCGCGGTGTCATTGAGCGTCGCGATCACGAGCTCCGGGTTGTGCACCTCGACGCCCGCCGGGGCGGAGATGTCGGCCGCGGTGACCTCGCCGGCGCCCGTCTTGCGCAGGTAGGCGGTGATGGGCTCGTCGCGCTCGCTCGAGACCACGAGCTGCTTGATGTTGAGGATGATCTCGGTGACATCCTCCTTGACGCCGGGGATGGTGCTGAACTCGTGCAGCACGCCGTCGATGCGGATGCTGGTCACGGCCGCGCCGGGGATCGACGACAGCAGGCTGCGCCGCAGCGCGTTGCCGATCGTGTAGCCGAAGCCGGGCTCCAGCGGTTCGATGACGAACCGGCTGCGGAACTCCGAGAGCTTCTCCTCGTTCAGGGTGGGACGCTGTGCGATGAGCACTATGTGTTCCTTTCGATCACGTGCCCGCTATATGACACGTGCGGTTGTGAGGTGTTGAGTTTTGCTCGAGGGCGGTGGTCGAGTGCCGCGGCGCAGCCGCGGTGTGTCGAAACCCGGTGTGCCGGAGCGCAACGCCGGGGCGCCGGCATCCGGTGGGAAGGGTCAGACGCGGCGGCGCTTGGGCGGGCGGCAGCCGTTGTGCGCCTGCGGCGTCACGTCCTGGATCGTGCCCACCTCCAGGCCCGCGGCCTGGAGCGAGCGGATCGCGGTCTCGCGACCCGAGCCCGGACCCTTGACGAACACGTCGACCTTCTTCACGCCGTGCTCCTGCGCCTGGCGGGCGGCGGACTCGGCCGCCATGCCGGCCGCGTACGGCGTGGACTTGCGCGAGCCCTTGAAGCCCACGCCGCCCGACGACGCCCAGCTGATGACGGCGCCCGAGGGGTCGGTGATCGAGACGATCGTGTTGTTGAACGTCGACTTGATGTGGGCCTGGCCCAGCGCGATGTTCTTCTTCTCCTTGCGGCGCGGCTTGCGCGCGGCGGTCTTGGCCTGTGCCATTTTGCTCTCGTTCTCCTAAACCCGGGGCCTACTTGCGGCCGGCCTTCTTCTTGCCGGCGACGGTGCGCTTGGGGCCCTTGCGGGTGCGCGCGTTCGTCTTGGTGCGCTGGCCGCGCACGGGCAGGCCGCGGCGGTGGCGCAGGCCCTCGTACGAGCCGATCTCGACCTTGCGGCGGATGTCGGCGGCCACCTCGCGGCGGAGGTCTCCTTCGACCTTGTAGTTCGCGTCGATGTAGTCGCGAAGGGCGATGAGCTGATCGTCGTGAAGGTCCTTCACGCGGATGCTCTCGTCGATCCCGGTCTGCTTCAGGATCTCGATCGAGCGGGTACGGCCGATGCCGTAGATATAGGTGAGGGCGATCACCACGCGCTTGTCGCGCGGGATGTCGACGCCGGCAAGACGTGCCATGCGGGTTCTCCTGGGAGTAGGTGGAGGTGTGGAGCAGGATCGGTGCCCGGGCCTCCGTCCCGGGGTGTCCCCCTTGCGGGGTGTTGATCCTGCCTTTTGTGTGCTTCCCGGTGGTCGAGCAGCCGGCGCAGCCGGCGTGTCCAGACCCGGGGGTCTGCGTATGGAGTTGTGTTCAGCCCTGGCGCTGCTTGTGGCGCGGGTTGCTCTTGCAGATGACCATGACGCGGCCGTGACGGCGGATCACCTTGCAGTGATCGCAGATCGGCTTGACGCTGGGGTTGACCTTCATGATGTTCCTGTTCGCTGTCTTCGTACCCTCCGGTGATCGAGTGCCGCCGCGCAGCGGCGGTGTATCGAGATCCCGGGAGGGCCGTTACTTCTCGACCGGTCTAGCGGTAGCGATAGACGATGCGGCCGCGGGTGAGGTCGTAGGGGCTGAGCTCCACGACCACGCGGTCTTCGGGGATGATGCGGATGTAGTTCTGCCGCATCTTTCCGGAGATCGTGGCGAGCACCTTGTGTCCGTTGGTGAGCTCTACGCGAAACATCGCGTTCGGCAGCGCCTCCGACACCGTGCCCTCGATCTCGATGACACCGTCTTTCTTGGCCATAGCCTCGCTATCGCTCGTGCAGACCGGCCGGTCTGCGGTGGGTGGGTTTTCGGTGCTCCGACACGCCGACGAAGGCGCAAGGCACCAAGGATCAATCATACGTGATATCGGATGCCTCGGCAAACCGCCGTCACGCGTGGTCTGCGCGGCCCTGCGCGTCGGCGGTGACCCGCCGACGCCCCGCCAAGCGGAGCAGCAGGATCAGACACCCGACGCCCAGCAGACCGATGCCACCTGCGGCCACGGGCCAGGCGGGCGCGCCACCGCTGTCCGCGAGGGCAGCCGTCAGGGTGTTCGTGATCGTGATGCGCGGCGACCGTTCCGAGTCGACCTCGACGCCATCGACGGTCCCCGACGTCGCCCACGAGCCGCCGTCGGGAGCCGGTGGATCGTCCTGCGTCACGGAGCACGTGGACTCCCAAGGAACGTGCGACGCGATCACGACGATCCCCTCGTCCGCCGACTGCTCCCACGTCCCCGACATCTTCTCGCCGGCGAGGTCGCAGGTCCACGTTCCCGTGAACTCGTCGGTGAACGCGATCCCCGCCTGATTGTCGACGACGATCCGAAGCGAGAGGTCGCCTGCCATCTCCTCGATCCAGATCTGGGCGCGGACATCCAAGGGCGTCTCCACGGCGCTCGCCGGCATGACGCGCGGGACCCCCGTGGTCAGGCTGTCCATCTCCCAATCCCAGCGCCACCCCGGCGGCGGATCGTCGTACTCGCTGATGCCCACTTCGCAGGGCATGCCGACGGGCACTCCGATCACCTCCGTGCTCTCCCCGGCGTGCAAC
>JASGDZ010000306.1:0-7634 GCA_047606835.1 Microbacterium sp.
ATCGTGCGCCGTGCCGTCGACTTCTCGGGGTTCCTGGACGAGCTCGTCGCCGTCATCGACGGCTGACCCCCCGCCCCCGCCTCCGTCCCGCCCCGCGCGTCCCCCCGCCGTAGCGCGGGCACCCCTCGCCGAATCCATCCATCCCTGCGCGAATCAATCCTCCGAGGTGCGCGGGATAGATGGATTCGGCGGTGAATGTGTGGACTCGGCGAACTGTCCCGGCGTCGGAACGCGGCGCGGGAGCGCCGTCGGGGGGTCAGGACACGGCGTCGAGGGGGTCAGGACACGGTGTCGGGGGGTCAGGACACGGTGCCGGGGGGTCAGGACACGGCGTCGAGGAGGGCGCGGGCGCCACCGGTGAGCGCGGTCAGGCGGGCCGCGGCGTCGTCCCCCGACTCGCCGCGCGCGTCGAGGTACAGCTTGAGCTTCGGCTCGGTGCCGCTCGGGCGCACGATGAGGCGCGATCCGTCGGCGAGCCACAGCCGCAGCACGTCGCCGGGCGGCAGGCCGTCGACGCCGTCGAGCAGGTCGTCCACTCGCTCGACGGCGACCTCGCCGACGTGCGAGGGATGCCGCTCCCGCAGCGCCGTCATGATGCGCCCGATGACCGCGAGATCGTCGACGCGCACCGAGAGCTGGTCGCTCGCGAAGTGTCCGAACGTCTCGGCGAACTCGTCGAGCAGCGCCGACACGGTCGTCCCGCGCGCGCGGGCGTCCGACGCCATCCCCAGCATCGCGATCGCGGCGGAGATGCCGTCCTTGTCGCGCACCGTCTCCGGATTCACGAGATACCCGAGCGCCTCCTCGAAACCGAACACGAGGCCGGGGGCGCGCGAGATCCACTTGAAGCCCGTCAGCGTCGCGTGGAACGACAGGCCGTAGTGTTCGGCGACGGCTCGCAGACCGGGGGAGGAGACGAGCGAGCAGGCGAGGGATGCCTCCGCCCCCGCGCCGCCCTCGGCGGCCAGGCGCGCCGCGCGCCAGCCGAGCAGCAGCCCGATCTGGTTGCCGGTGAGGCGACGCCATCCGCCGTCGGCCTCGGCGTCGGGGATCGCGACGGCGAGCCGGTCGGCATCCGGATCGTTCGCGATCACGAGCTCCGCCCCGGTCTCGCGTGCGGTCTCGAACGCCAGATCCATCGCCCCGGGTTCCTCGGGGTTGGGGAACGCGACAGTCGGGAACGCGGCGTCCGGCTCGATCTGCGCGGCGACCACGGTGGGCGCGGGGTAGCCGGCGGCATCCAGGATGCGCGACAGCGTCTCCCATCCGACGCCGTGCATCGCCGTGTAGACCCACTTCAGGTCCGCCGCCGCCGCAGGCGCGGGCGAGACCGCCGCGGTCGCCGCGACGTACGCCGCGACGAGCGACTCCGGGGCGTTCGCGTAGCCCACCGAGCGCGGCAGCCGGGTCACGTCCTCCTCGTCGGCGATGCGCTGGATGTGCGCGGCGATCTCGGCGTCGGCGGGCGGCACGATCTGTGCGCCGTCGTCGGCGCCGCCGAGATAGACCTTGTAGCCGTTGTCGTTCGGCGGGTTGTGGCTCGCGGTGACCATCACGCCCGCGTCGGCGCCGAGCCGGCGCACGGCGAACGCCAGCACGGGCGTCGGCAGTGGACGCGGGAGCAGGATGGCGCGCAGGCCCGCCCCGGCGAAGATCTCGGCGGAGTCCTGTGCGAACACGCGCGAGTTGCGCCGGCCGTCGTAGCCGACGACGACGGTCGGTGTGGCATCCGGCGCCGCCTTGTCGCGCAGGTGTGCGGCCAGACCCGCCGCGGCCTGCGCCACGAGGACGCGGTTCATGCGATTGCTTCCGGCGCCGAGCTCGCCCCGCAGCCCCGCGGTGCCGAAGGCCAGGCGCGTCCCGAAGCGGTCGCCGAGCCCGGCGGCGGCCGCGGCATCCCCCGCCTCGGCGGCGGCGATGAGCGGCTCCAGCTCGGTGCGGGTCTCGGGGTCTGGATCCTGCGCCAGCCAACGGCGCGCGCGGCCCACCAGCGCCTGGCGCTCCGCCCCCGCGGCCGGCTCGGTGGAGTGCGCGTCGGGGGCCGGAGCGGCCCCCGCGTCGCTCACAGAGCGCCGATCACTCGCGCGAGGAGCGCGCCGATCCGGGGCTCGGCCTCGCGGCCCGCGTCGAGGACCTCCTGATGGCTGAGCGGAGTGGTCTTGACCCCCGCGGCGAGGTTGGTCACCAGCGAGATGCCGAGCACCTCGAGCCCCGCCTGGCGGGCGGCGATGGCCTCCAGCGCCGTGGACATGCCGACGAGATCTCCGCCGATGACCTTGGCGTAGCGCACCTCGGCGGGAGTCTCGTAGTGCGGCCCGGGGAACTGCACGTAGACGCCCTCGGGCAGCGACGGGTCGACCGAGTGGGCCACGTCGCGCAGGCGCAGCGAGTACAGGTCGGTGAGGTCGATGAACTTCGCCCCCACGGCGGGCGACGAACCGGTCAGGTTGATGTGATCGCTGATGAGCACCGGCTGTCCCGGGGCCCACGTCGTGCGCACCGAGCCCGCGCCGTTCGTGAGCACGAGCACCTTCGCGCCGGTCGCGGCGGCCGCGCGCACGCTGTGCACGACGAACCGCACCGCCTTGCCCTCGTAGTAGTGGGTGCGCGCGCCGATGACGAGCACGTGCTTGCCGCGCGGCGTGACCACGCTGCGCAGCGTGCCGACGTGCCCCTCGGCCTCCGGCCGGGAGAACCCGGTGATCTCGGTGGCGGGCACTTCGGCGACCGTCTCGCCGATGAGCTCGGCGGCCCGGCCCCAGCCGGAGCCGAGCGTGACGGCGATGTCATGCCGTTCGACTCCGGTGAGGCGGGCGATATCGGATGCCGCAGCCGCGGCGATGGCGAGGACGTCGGCGTCCGGGGCGGAGAGAGGGTTCACGTTCGACATGGCTCCCACTCTAGAACTCCCGACCACGACAGAACATGCCGCGCGTGCGGAGTCGTCGACGGCGGGCCGGCGCCGGACGCGAGAGAATGGACGCCATGTCCCTCAGCTTCGAGCTCACCCAGAGCGTCGCCATCCTGGGCGGCGGACCCGGCGGCTATGAGGCCGCGCTCGCCGCCGCCCAGCTCGGGGCGGAGGTGACGCTGGTCGAGCGCGCGGGTGTCGGGGGGTCGGCGGTGATCACCGACGTCGTGCCGTCGAAGTCGCTCATCGCGACGGCCGACGCCGCCGTCGCCATCACGGAGGCGAGCGAGCTCGGCGTGCAGTTCTTCGCCAAGGGCGCCGACGGCAGGCCGTTGCGGCCCGAGGTGGCCATCAACCTGACGGCCGTCAACAAGCGCGTGCTCACGCTCGCACGCCAGCAGTCCGACGACATGCGCGCGGCCCTCGTGCAGGCGGGGGTGCGGATCATCTCCGGCCACGGCCGGCTCGAGGGCGACCACGCCGTGGTCGTGTCGACAGGACCGGGCGGCACCGACTTCGACCGTGTGGAGGCGGACACGCTCGTGGTGTCGGTGGGCGCGTCGCCGCGAGAGCTGTCCAGCGCGCAGCCCGACGGCGAGCGCATCCTGACCTGGACGCAGCTGTACGACATGAGGGCGCTTCCCGAGCATCTGATCGTGGTCGGCTCGGGGGTCACGGGCGCCGAGTTCGCCGGCGCGTACATGAACCTCGGCGCGAAGGTCACGCTCGTCTCCAGTCGCGAGCGCGTGCTCCCGGGGGAGGATCCGGACGCGGCGGCGGTGCTGGAGGACGTCTTCACGCGCGGCGGCATGACGGTGCTGTCGAAGTCGCGCGCCGAGCTGGTCGAGCGCGTCGGCGACGCGGTCGTGGTCACCCTCGCCGACGGGCGCACCGTGGAGGGCACCCACTGCCTGATGGCGGTCGGATCCATCCCGAACACGCGCGGCATCGGCCTGGAGGAGGCGGGCGTGCAGATGACCGACTCCGGCCACATCCGGGTGAACCGGGTCGCGCGCACCTCGGTGCCGAACGTCTACGCGGCGGGCGACTGCACGACGTTCGTGCCCCTGGCATCCGTCGCGTCGATGCAGGGGCGCACCGCGGTGTTCCACGCGCTGGGGGATGTCGTGATCCCGCTGGAGCGGCGGCGCATCACGGCGAACATCTTCACCGCGCCGGAGATCGCGACGGTCGGATGGCAGGAGAAGGACATCGCCGACGGGCTCGTCGAGGGCGTCGCGCACAAGCTGCCGCTGACGGCGAACCCCCGCGCGAAGATGGTGGGCGTGCGGGACGGCTTCGTGAAGCTCATCGCGCACCGCGGCAGCGGCATCGTGCTCGGGGGAGTCGTCGTGGCGCCCCGGGCCTCGGAGCTCGTCTTCCCGATCGCGATCGCGGTCGAGCGTCGCCTCACGGTCGACCAGGTGTCCCGCGTGTTCGCGGTGTACCCCTCGATGTCGGGCAGCATCACGGATGCCGCCCGCGCGATGCACCTCGTGGAGCGTGCGGCCAACGACGGCTGACGCGCTGGCCGCGGGGGTCAGGAGATCGTCAGCAGCAGGTGCCCGGCCGACACGGTGGTGCCCGGCTCGGCGTCGATCGTGCCGATCACTCCGTCTTTGTGCGCCTGGATCGGCTGCTCCATCTTCATCGCCTCGAGCACGACCACGAGGTCGCCCTTGACGACCTGCTGACCCTCCTCGACGGCGACCTTCACGATGGTCGCCTGCATCGGGGCCTTCACGGCGTCGCCCGAGGCGCCCGCCACCACGGTGGGCGCATGCGTGCGGCGCGACGGCGGCACCGCAGCCGGGCGGCCGACCGCCGCGGGGCTCGACACGATGCGGTCGGGCAGGCTCACCTCGAGCCGCTTGCCGCTCACCTCCACGACGACCGTGTGGCGCGCCTCGGGCGCCTGCGGCGCGCCGGCCTCGCCGTCCCACGGCGGGATGTCGTTCACGAACTCGGTCTCGATCCAGCGCGTGTAGACGCCGAAGCGCCCGTCCTCGGCGGTGAACGCGGGGTCGCGCACCACCTTGCGGTGGAACGGCAGCACGGTGGGCAGCCCCGCGACCTCGAACTCGTCGAGCGCGCGGCGGGAGCGCTCCAGCGCCTCGGCGCGGTCGCGCCCGGTGACGATGATCTTCGCGAGCAGCGAGTCGAAGGCGCCGCTGACGGCATCGCCCGCCGTGACGCCGGAGTCGAGGCGGATGCCCGGGCCGCCGAACGTCTTGAACACGTGGATGGGGCCGGGCTGGGGGAGGAAGCCGCGCCCGGGATCCTCGCCGTTGATGCGGAACTCGATCGAGTGCCCCTCCGGCGCGGGGTCGCCGTAGTCGAGCGTGCCGCCCTCGGCGAGGCGGAACTGCTCGCGCACGAGATCGAGGCCGGTCACCTCCTCCGACACCGGGTGCTCCACCTGCAGGCGCGTGTTCACCTCGAGGAACGAGATCGTGCCGTCGGCGCCGATCAGGAACTCGCACGTGCCCGCCCCGACGTAGCCGACCTCGCGCAGGATCGCCTTCGACGCGTCGTAGAGCGTGCGGTTCTGCTCGTCGGACAGGAACGGGGCGGGGGCCTCCTCGACGAGCTTCTGGTGACGGCGCTGCAGCGAGCAGTCGCGCGTGGAGACGACGACGACGTGGCCCGCGGCATCCGCGAGGCACTGCGTCTCGACGTGCCGCGGCTTGTCGAGGTACTTCTCGACGAAGCACTCGCCGCGCCCGAACGCGCCGATCGCCTCGCGCGTGGCGGACTCGAAGAGCTCGGGGATCTCGGCCAGCTCGCGGGCGACCTTCAGGCCGCGGCCGCCGCCGCCGTAGGCGGCCTTGATCGCGATCGGCAGGCCGAACTCCTCGGCGAACGCGACGACCTCGTCGGCGCCGTCGACCGGGCCGGGTGTGCCGGGGGCCAGCGGTGCGCCCACTCTCTCGGCGACGTGCCGCGCGGTGACCTTGTCGCCGAGCGCCTCGATCGCCTCGGGGCCGGGGCCGATCCAGACCAGCCCCGCGTCGATCACCGCGCGCGCGAAGTCGGCGTTCTCGGCGAGGAAGCCGTAGCCGGGATGCACGGCGTCCGCGCCCGAGCGACGCGCGACGGAGAGGATCTTCTCCACCGAGAGGTAGGTGTCGGCGCTCGTCGTCCCCTCGAGGGCGTACGCCTCGTCGGCGAGCCGCACGTGCAGCGCGTCGCGGTCCTGGTCGGCGTACACGGCGACCGCGCGCCGGCCGGAGTCCCGCGCGGCACGGGCGATGCGCACGGCGATCTCGCCGCGGTTCGCGATGAGCACCTTGGCGATCTGAGGCATGGATGCCAGCCTACCCACGCGGTTGGCCCGGCTTTTGACCGCTTCCTACAAGAAGCGCGGGGGAAGGTGGTCGTGCGAGGACAAGCGGTTCCACAGCGAGGGCCACGCGACGCCGAGCTCGCCGACGAGGCGCCGCACGAGCGACAGCGACATCCCCACGACCGTCGACGGATCGCCCTCGACGCGGGCGATGAACGGACCGCCGAGACTGTCGACCGTGAACGCCCCGGCGACGTGCAGCGGTTCGCCGGTGGCGACGTAGGCGGCGATCTCGTCGTCGGTCACGTCGGAGGCGAAGGCGACGGATGCCTCGGCCACGCCGTGCGCCTCCACCGGCGCCGCACCGGGTCGCAGTCGGTGGACGCTGTGCCCGGAGTGCAGCACGCCGGTGCGCCCGCGCATCGCGTGCCAGCGCGCGGTGGCGGCCTCGGCCGTGTGCGGCTTGCCGAGCACCTCCCCGTCGAGCTCGAACATCGAGTCGCCGCCGATCACGATGCCGTCGAAGGCGGGGTCGTCGGCGGCCAGGCGCGCAGCGACATCCGCGGCCTTGCGTCGCGCGAGCAGCAGCACGTGCTCGTCGGGCGCCAGCGGGCGGCCCCCGGCGGACTCGACGGCGGCGATCACGGCGTCCTCGTCGACATCAGGGGCGAGCGTGACGGGTTCGATCCCTGCCTGCCGCAGCAGCATGAGGCGGGCCGGGGAGGTCGAGGCGAGGCACACGCGCATGCGCACGAGGCTATCCCCTTCCGCCGGTGTGGTGCCTTGTCCGCCGAGGTTGTGCGCACCACCTCGGCGACGTGTGTCAGGCTCGATCGCATGGATGCCGGCGAGCTTATCGACCTGGACATCGTGGATGTCGCGCACGGCGGGGTGTTCGTCGGCCGGCACGAGGGTCGCGTCGTGTTCGTGCCCGACGCGATCCCGGGCGAGCGGGTGCGCGTGCGCATCACGGACGCCTCGAAGAAGGCGTTCTGGCGCGGCGAGGTGCTCGACGTGCTCGACGCGTCGCCGCACCGGCAGCCGCACGTGTGGCGGCAGGCAGAGCTCGACGTCCCGCCCGAGCGGCGGCCCGGCGGCGCCGACTTCGGCCACATCGCGCTCGCCCACCAGCGCGAGCTGAAGGCACGGGTGCTCGGCGACGCGCTGCGTCGGTTCGGCGGGCTCGATCTGCGGCCACCCGTCCGGCCGCCGCTGGCCGCGGCGTCCGCGGCGGCGGAGACGCCGGACGGCACCCGATGGCGCACGCGCGTGAGCCTCCACGTCGACGCCGACGGTGGCATCGGCCCGTTCGCGGTGCGCAGTCGCCGCGTCGTGCCGGTCTCCGACCACCCGCTCGCCACGCCGGCCGTCGAGCGCGCGGCCCGCCGCGTGTGCGACGCCGGCCCCGCGCGCCCCGGACGCATCGACCTCGTGCAG
>JASGDZ010000307.1:0-10069 GCA_047606835.1 Microbacterium sp.
CGCGAAGGCGAATCGCCAGGCCTCGCTCCTGCGCGAGGCCGCCCGGCTGTTCGCCGAGCACGGGTTCAACGGCGTGAGCCTGGAAGACCTCGGCGCGGCCGTGGGCGTGAGCGGGCCGGCCATCTACCGCCACTTCGCCAACAAGCAGGCGGTGCTCGGCGCGATCCTGACGGGCGTCAGCCGGCGACTCCACGACGGCGGGCTCGGAGTCGTCGGCGAGGTCTGCTCCCCCGACGAGCTGCTCAGGCGCCTCGTGGCCTTCCACGTCGACTTCGCGCTGGAGGACGTCGACATCATCCGCGTGCAGGACCGCGACCTGGAAAGCCTCTGCGCCGCCGACCGACACACCGTGCGACGCCTGCAGCGCGCCTACGTCGAGCTGTGGGTCGGGGTGCTCGCGCAGCTGCACCCCGGGCTCTCCGACGTGTCGCTGCGGGTGCGCGCGCACGCTGCGCTCGGGCTCATCAACTCGACGCCGCACAGCGCGCGGGCGCTGCACCCGGCGCCCGACGACGCCGAGGTCCGCGACATCCTCAGCCGGATGGCACTCGCCGCGCTGCGGTCGTGACGTCTTCTCGCCGAGTTCCCGGAGGTCGGGCAGGCCCACGGGCTCGGCAGCCAGCTCCGGACCCATCCGGTGATGGGCGAGGTCATTCCCTACCGGCTGGGGCCGCTCATGGAACTGACGCGACAGGCGGCGACGTAGCGCCCGCTGCCGGGGGCGCGAGGAACCGCGCGATCGCGGCGGCGGCGGGCGCGGGCGTCTCGTAGTGGATGAGGTGCCCGACGTCGGGGATCTCCACGAGCTGCGCGTCCGGGAAGAGGCGCGCGAGCTCGCGCTCCCGCTCGATCGGGGTGATGTCGTCCTTCTGCGCGGCGACGAGCAGGGTCGGCTGCGCGATGCGCGGCGCGAACTCCCGCACGTCGTGCGAGACGGACGTCACGAACGCGTCGTGCAGCACGTCGCGGTCGCTGAACCGCGAGAAGTACGTGGCGTGCTGGTCGTGCACGAACGCGCGCAGCCGCCTGTCGCGGGTCTTCGCCATCGCCTCGCTCATCACCCGCACGATCAGGCCGTTGCGAAGCAGAGCCTCGCCGAGTCGACTCGGAAGCCTCGCGCCGGCGCGGTAGTACAGCACCGCGAGACGCGTCATGATGCCGCGCGGGCCCTCCAGCGCAGGGGCGCCGATCGGGTTCACGAGGATCATCGCCGGCGTGTCGAGCCCGCCCGCGACCGCGGCCGCCGCCACGATCGACCCGAACGAATGGCCCAGCACGACCGATCCCGGCGCGACGCTCTGTGCGAAGGCGCGCAGCCACTGCGCGTACAGGTGGAGATCGTGCGTGCGCCCGGGCACCGGCCCGGTCTCGCCGAAGCCGGGGAGGTCGGGCATCACGACGCGGACGCCGCGCAGGTGCGCGACGACGGGCTCCAGCCCGTGATGCTCGCCGCGGAACCCGTGCACCGCGACGATCGTCGTTGCGGCGTCCTCCGCGCCGTACACCCAGTAGGCCGTCCTCCCGCCCAGCACCTCGGCGTCGCGCCGCTGCACCGGGAGGGCGGACAGCAACGCGGCGTACGGATGCGGGACGGGCACCCGTCGAGTCTACGAGCGGCGTGCCTCGATCCCGATGTCGTACGCGGCGCATACCGTCGTGGGCATGGACCAGCTCGCCGTGTTCGATGTGCCGGAGTGGTCGCGCGTGGTCGGAGTCTTCGACCTGGAGACGACCGGGGTGGATGTCGCGCGCGACCGCATCGTGACCGCGCACGTGGGCGTGCTCGACGCAGCGGGCACCGTGCTGCAGGCCCGTGACTGGCTCGCCGACCCGGGGGTCGAGATCCCCGAGGGCGCGACCGCCGTCCACGGCGTCACGACCGAACGGGCCCGCGCGCAGGGACGCTCCGCGGCCGAGGTCGTGGGCGAGGTCGTGGCGGCGCTGCGCGACCTGTTCGACGCCGGCATCCCGGTCGTCGCGTACAACGCGCCGTACGACTTCTCGCTGCTCAAGCACGAGGCGCTGCGCCACGGCGTCGCACCGATCACGGCGCCTTCGCCGGTGATCGACCCGCTCGTCGTCGACAAGCGCTACGACCGCTACCGGCGCGGCAAGCGCACGCTGTCGGTGGTGGCCGAGCACTACGCCGTCCGGCTCGACGGCGCGCACGAGGCATCCGCCGACGCGATCGCGGCTGGCCGCGTCGCTCAGGCCCTCGCCGAGCGCTTCGCGCCGTGGCTGCCGCCCACCGTGGAGGAGCTGCACACGCGCCAGATCGCGTGGGCACGCGCGCAGGCCGAAAGCCTCACGGAGTATTTCGTGCGCATCGGCCGCATCGATCCGGACGACCCTGTCGACGGCAGCTGGCCGATCCGGTAGACCGGTCAACGCGCAACGCCCCGCCGAAGCGGGGCGTTGCTACGCGGCGAGCGGGCTCACTTGGAGCCGGAGCCGCCGAAGTTCTTGAAGCGCTGGTTGAACTTCTCGACGCGTCCGGCCGAGTCCATGATGCGCTGCTTGCCGGTGTAGAACGGGTGCGACGCCGACGAGATCTCGACGTCGATGACGGGGTACTCGACGCCGTCGAGCTCGATCGTCTTGTCGCTGGTGACCGTCGAGCGGGTGAGGAAGGTCTCGCCCGAGCCGAGGTCGCGGAACACGACTGCCTGGTAGTCGGGGTGGATGTCAGTCTTCATGGGAGTCCTTAGCGGGATGGCGTCGCTGCTGCGAACCAGCGACCAGTGTCCAGGGCGCGAATGCACCAAAGAGAGATCCTATCAGGAGCGCGCACGTGCCGCGAACCGGCCGTCCGCCTCGCTGAGGACGATCGGCATCCCGAACGCCTCGGCCAGGTTCTCCGCCGTCAGCGCCTCTCCCAACGGCCCGGCCGCGACGATCCTCCCGTCGCGCAGCAGCAGCACGTGCGTGAACCCGACAGGGATCTCCTCCACGTGGTGCGTCACCATGACCATCGCGGGCGTCGTCGGCGCCTGCGCGTATCCGCCCAGCAGTCCGAGCAGCTCCTCGCGGGCGCCGAGGTCGAGGCTCGCCGTGGGCTCGTCGAGCAGCAGCAGCTCGGGGTCGGTCATCACGGCCCGCGCGATCTGCACCCGCTTCTGCTCGCCGTCGGACAGCGTGCCGAACGTGCGGTCGGCGAGGTGGTCGAGCCGCCACTCGGCTAGCACGCGCAGCGCCTGGCGCTCGTCGATGTCGTCGTACGCCTCGTTCCACCGGCCGAGCACCGAGTACGCAGCGGTGAGCACGACGTTGAGCACCGTCTCCTCGGGGGGCAGACGCTTGGCCATGGCCGACGACGCGAAGCCGATCCGCGGGCGGATCTCGAAGACGTCCGTCCGCCCGAGCCGCTCCCCCAGCACCGTCACGGCGCCCGACGTGGGGTGGATGAGCGTGTCGGCGAGCTGCAGCAGCGTCGTCTTGCCTGCGCCGTTCGGGCCGAGGATCACCCACCGTTGGTCGTCGTCCACCGTCCAGGTGAGCTCGTCGACGATGTTGCGACCGTTGCGACGCACCACGACGTCGGCGAACTCGAGCACCTGCGGCATGAGCCCAGCCTAACGGTCCGACCCGACGACCTCCGCGTACAGGGCCTCGGTCGCCGCGGCGATCGAGGCCCAGCTGAAGTCGTTGGCCGCGCGCTCGCGTCCCGCACGTCCGTACTCGGCCGCCTTCTCGCGGTCGCCGACGACCTCGGTGAGCGTGGCGGCGAGGTCGTCGACGAACCGGTCGGGGTCGATCGGCGTGCCGGTGCCGTCCTGCACCTGCTCGATGGGCACGAGCCTGCCCGTCACGCCGTCCACGACGACCTCCGGAATGCCGCCGGTCGCCGTGCCCACGACCGCGGCGCCGCAGGCCATGGCCTCGAGGTTGACGATCCCCAGCGGCTCGTACACCGACGGGCACACGAACGTCGTCGCCGCAGCGAGGATCGTGCACAGCCGGTCGCGCGGCAGGAACTCCTCGATCCAGATGACGCCCTCGCGCGTCTCCTGGAGACGCCGCACCAGCTCCTGCACCTCCGCCATGATCTGCGGCGTGTCGGGCGCGCCGGCGCACAGCACGAGCTGCACCTCCGGCGGCAGCTTCTCCGCCGCGCGCAGGAAGTAGGGCAGCCCCTTCTGCCGCGTGATGCGCCCGACGAACACGACCGACGGCCGTGCGGGGTCCATGCCGATCGAGGCGAGAAACTCCGGATCCTCGACGGGGCGCCACGCCTCCACGTCGATGCCGTTGTAGACCACCCGCACCTTCGCGGGGTCGAGCGAGGGGTAGCTGCGCAGGATGTCGCCCCGCATCCCCTCGCTCACCGCGATGACGGCGGCCGCGCCCTCGTAGGCGGTCTTCTCGATCCAGCTCGACACGGCATAGCCGCCGCCGAGCTGTTCGGCCTTCCACGGCCGCAACGGCTCCAGCGAGTGCGCGGTGACGACGTGCGGGATGCCGTGCAGCAGCGACGCGATGTGCCCGGCCATGTTGGCGTACCACGTGTGGCTGTGCACGACGTCGGCGCCGGCGACATCCTGCACGATCGCAAGGTCGTTGCCGAGGGTCTGGATCGCGCCGTTCGCCGCGGCGAGCTCCGCGGGCACGCCGTACGACGTCGTGCCGGCCTCGTCGCGCGGCGCGCCGAACGCGCGCACCTCGACGTCGATCGAATCGCGCAGCGCCTTCACGAGCTCGGTGACGTGAACTCCGGCCCCGCCGTAGATCTCCGGCGGGTATTCCTTGGTGACGATGTCGACGCGCATGTGTCGAAGCTAGTACAGCGCACGTCCGGGCAATAGTGTGGTGCCATGCCCGCAGCGCCGAAGGTCTTTGGAATCGTCCTCGCCGGTGGCGAGGGCAAGCGTCTCATGCCCCTGACAGCCGACCGGGCAAAGCCCGCCGTGCCGTTCGCCGGGCAGTACCGCCTGATCGACTTCGCGATCTCCAACCTCATCAACTCGGGGTTGCGGCAGATCGTCGTGCTCACCCAGTACAAGTCGCACAGCCTCGACCGGCACGTGTCGCAGACGTGGCGCATGTCGGCGCTGCTGAACTCCTACGTCGCCTCCGTGCCGGCTCAGCAGCGCCTCGGCAAGCGCTGGTTCTCCGGCTCGGCCGACGCCATCCTGCAGAGCCTCAACCTCATCAACGACGAGAAGCCCGACATCGTCGTGGTGATCGGCGCCGACCACGTGTACCGGATGGACTTCCAGCAGATGCTCGACTCGCACCTCGAGTCGGGCGCGCGGGCGACGGTCGCCGGCATCCGCCAGCCGATCTCCCTCGCGAACCAGTTCGGCGTCATCCAGACCTCGGACGACGAGCCCGGCCGGATCACCGAGTTCCTGGAGAAGCCGCAGGCGCCGAAGGCGCTCGCGGACAACCCGAACGAGGTGCTCGCCTCGATGGGCAACTACATCTTCGACGCCGCCGCTCTCATCGAGGCGGTGCAGACCGACGGCGAGTCGCCGACGTCGAACCACGACATGGGCGGCGACATCGTGCCCTACTTCGTCGGACGCGGGGAGGCCGGGTTCTACGACTTCAAGCGCAACGACGTGCCGGGCTCGACCGAGCGCGACCGCGACTACTGGCGCGACGTGGGAACGATCGAGTCGTTCTTCGACGCCCACATGGACCTCATCTCGACGCTCCCCGTCTTCAACCTGTACAACACCGACTGGCCGATCCACTCGCAGACGGTCAACTCGCCGCCGGCGAAGTTCGTGCGCGACTCGGTCGGGCGCATGGGCAACGCGATCGACTCGATCGTCTCGCTGGGCTCCGTGCTGTCCGGCACGCACCTGGAGCGCAGCGTGGTCGGTCCGTGGACCCGCACCGCGGGCGGTTCGACGGTCACCGACTCCGTGCTGTTCGACCACGTGCTCGTCGGACCGGGAGCGCGCGTGCATCGCGCGATCCTGGACAAGGATGTCGTGCTCGACCCCGGTGCCACCGTCGGCGTCGACCACGAGCGCGACCGCGCGCGCGGCTACACGGTCACCGACTCGGGCATCACGGTGGTCGGCAAGGGCGTGCACGTCGAGCAGTGACGCGGCCGGCTCCCTGGGCCGTTAGCGTAGGCGTGTGCTCCCGACATCCGCCCGCTTCCTCGTGGTGCTCGACGCCGACTCCACGCTGATCCGCAACGAGGTGATCGAGCTCCTCGCCGACGAGGCCGGCCGCGGGCCGGAGGTCGCCGCGGCGACCGAGGCGGCGATGCGCGGAGAGGTCGACTTCGCCGCGAGCCTGCGCTCGCGGGTCGAAGCGCTGCGCGGCGTGCCGGTGACGGCGTTCGCGCGGGTGATCGCCCGCGTGGAGCCGACGCCCGGCGTGCGCGAGCTGATCGAGGCCGTGCACGCGCGCGGCGGTGCCGTCGGGGTGGTGTCGGGCGGGTTCCACGAGATCCTCGACACCGTCGCCCCCGCGCTCGGGGTGGACGTGTGGCGCGCGAACCGGCTGGCCGTGGCGGACGGCGCGCTGTCGGGCCTCGTGGACGGTGACATCGTGGATGCCGCAGGCAAGGCCGCGGCGCTGGGGGAATGGGCGGGCGGCCTCGGCATCTCGCTGTCGCGCACGATCGCGATCGGAGACGGCGCGAACGATCTGCGCATGATGGCGGATGCCGGCCTCGGCGTCGCGTTCAACGCCAAGCCCGCGGTGCGTGCGCGGGCGGACGTCGTGGTCGGCCCCGTCGACCTGCGCGAGGTGGTCGCGGCGCTGCCGATCTGAGCGGAACGGGCGGATGTCGGACCCCCGAGCAGGACTCATGCCGCGGTCATCGCGGAGGCCGGCGTCCACCTCGCCGCTGAAGACGTCCGCGCCGAGTTCGAGAAGCGCGTGCTGGATTTCGCGCGCCGCGAGTCCGCATCCCGACTCCGCCCGCCTGACCGCGCAACGTCTCGCACCTCGGTCGATCCAGGAGCGACACGACTCCGCCGCCCAAGACCGCCGAGTGCGCGTGTCCGACGTCGACGACGCGATGAGCGAGCTCCCCACGGAAGAACGCAATCTCGGTGACACCTGCCGAAGGCACCACGTGCTCAAGCACCACTCGCGATGGCGATCGCAGAAGCAGCGCGACGGCACCCTCGTCTGGACGAGTCCGACCGGCCGGCAGTACCCCGACCGCACGCCGCCTCGCGTCGTCTTCGCACCATTCTGATCGGCGCTCACGCCGCCGCGCGCTCAGTGCCCCATGCCGAGGCCGCCGTCGACGGGGATGACGGCGCCGGAGATGTAGGCCGCAGCATCCGACGCGAGCCAGGTCACGACACCCGCGACCTCGTCGGGCGTCGCGAACCGCCCGGCGGGGATGTTCTTCTTGTACTCCGCCTGCGTCTCCTCCGGCAGCGCCGCCGTCATGTCGGTCTCGATGAACCCGGGCGCGACGACGTTGGCCGTGATGCCACGCGCACCGAGCTCGCGCGTGAGCGAACGCGCGAAGCCGACCAGTCCGCTCTTCGAGCTCGCGTAGTTGACCTGGCCCGCCGAGCCGTACAGACCGACGACCGACGAGATGAGGATCACGCGGCCCCAACGGGCGCGCAGCATCCCCTTCGCCGCCCGCTTGACGACGCGGAACGAGCCGCCGAGATTCGTGGCGACGACGCCGTCGAAGTCGTCCTCGCTCATGCGCAGCAGCAGCGTGTCCTTCGTGACGCCGGCATTGGCCACGACGATCTCCACGGGTCCGAGCTGCGCCTCCACCGCCGAGAACGCCGCATCGACCGCTGCGGCGTCGGTGACGTCGGCACGCACCGTCACCGTTCCCGCGGGCCCCTCCCCCGACCGCGCCGTGACCGCGACACGGTAGCCCTCGGCGACGAACCGCTCCGCGATCGCGCGCCCGATGCCGCGGTTTCCACCGGTGACGAGAACGACGCGATCGTGGGACATCGGGGCCTCCGTGAGCTGGACGGGGATGCGGGCGGGACCAGCCTAGCCGGGGGGACGTTTGACACTCCGTGGCGCCTCTGTGACCCTGGAGGGAACGTCCGAGAAAGGCACTCATGAGCACCTCAACGCCAGACGGCAGCACTCCCGACGTCCCCCCGCCCGTCAGCACGCCTTCCGCGTACCCCGCCGCGCCCGCTCAGCCGGCATACCCTGCACCGAGCCCCGGCTACAGCGCCCCTCCCCCCTACGGCGCCGCAGCCCCCTATCCGCAGGCCGGCTACGGCGGCTACCCCACGGCGCCGAAGACCAACACCCTCGCGATCGTGTCCCTCGTGTCGTCGATCGCCGGGATCACGGTCATCCCGTTCATCGGCTCGATCGTCGGCGTGATCACCGGGCACATGTCGTTGAGCCAGATCAAGAGGAACGGCGAAGGCGGACGCGGGCTCGCACTCGGCGGCACCATCGTCGGCTGGGTGGGTCTGGCGCTGAGCGTCGTCGCGGTCATCGCGATGCTCGCGTTCATCGGAATGCTGGCAACCAGCGGCGCGCTCACCTGACGCACCGAGCCATCCGGATGCCCTCGGCGTAGGCTGGGGGCATCTCCCTGTCAGGCAGCATCATGTCCAGCCACAAGCGCCCCTCGGCCACGTCGCTCCCGCCCTCGCCGCGCGACGACGAGTCGTCGCGCTTGCGCAAGTACATGCTCACGATGGGCATCCGCATCGCGTGCCTGCTGCTCATGGTCTTCGTGCACCCGTACGGCTGGTACACGTGGGTGTTCGGCGCCGGGGCGATCGTGCTGCCGTACATCGCCGTCGTCATCGCGAACGTCGGGAAGGACGCGCACGAACCGCACGCGGAGAGTCCGGAGTTGGCGCTGCCGCCGGCGCCGTCTCCCCCACCGGCCGACGACGCGTCGCCGCGCGTCATCCGCATCCCGGAATCGCGCCCGCTGCCGTCGGGAGACGATGCGGCGCAGCACTCCCGGCGGGACGAGTCGTGATCGGCGTCGATCCCGACCGTGCGATCTGCTCGCGCGCCGGCTGCACGGCCGACGCCCGCTGGCTCGTCGACTGGCGCAACCCACGCATCCACGCACCGGGCCGCACGAAGACGTGGGCCGCGTGCGACGAGCACGTCGCCTACCTGCGCGACTTCCTCGCCGCTCGGGAGTTCCCCGTGACGGTGCGTCCGCTCGGCGAACTGCTGGGCACCCCGTGAGCCGCCGCAACGCGCCGGCCGCCGTGCGCTGGACCGCGTATGTGGGAATCGCCGTGGTGTTCGCGATCGCGTGCGCGTTCTTGTCGAACTGGCAGTTCTCCCGCAACGCGGAGCGCGCGCGGCAGCTGGAGCTCGTCGCCGCCAACTACGACGCCGCGCCCGTCGCGCTCGACGAGCTGCTCCCGGAGGGCGCGACGCTGGATCCCGCCGACGAATGGCGCACGGTGCGCCTCACCGGCTCGTATCTGGCCGATCGGCAGCTGCTGGCGCGCAACCGCGCCCACGGCGGCTCCGCCGCCTTCGAGGTGCTGGTGCCGTTCCGTCTCGACGACGGGCGGGTGATCGTCGTGGACCGCGGCTGGGTGCCTCCGGGCGAACGTCAGCAGACCCCCGACGAGGTGCCCGCGCCACCATCCGGCGAGGTGACCGTGCTCGCGCGGCTGCAGGAGGGAGAGCCGCTGCCGTCCTCCGGCCGCGGGGCACCAGAGGGCCAGGTGCCTTCGATCAATCTGCCCCTCATCGCGAGCACGCTCGGTGCCGACGGCGCGCGCACGGAGACGAGCGCCTACGCGCTCATGGTGTCGGAGGATCCCGCCGCCGCCGAGTCTTTGCAGAGCCTTGAGGCGCCGTCGGACGACCCGGGCCCCTTCCTCTCGTACGCGATCCAGTGGATCCTCTTCGCTGTCATGGGATTCGTGTTCATCTGGTACGTGATCCGCGCCGAGCGCCGAGCGCGACAGGAGGACGCGCAAGACGGCCCGCGCCGTCGCCGCGACCGCGACATGCAGGACGAGGACGCCCTGCTCGACGGCGCACCCCCAGGTCGTTGAGCGAGCGGAGGGAGACGAAACGCACCGGACTCCCTCGTCGCGCTCGCTACGCGAGCGCCACCGGTTTCGATACGCCGCGGCTGAAGCCGCGGCTACTCAACCACCGGACTCCC
>JASGDZ010000308.1:0-24410 GCA_047606835.1 Microbacterium sp.
GCCGCGCCCACCCACGCGAGGGACAGCGTGTCCTCTCCCTTCAGGAACCGGTGGGCTCGCACGCCCCCGGTCGCCCTGCCCTTCGACGGGAACTCGCCGAAGTCCGACACCTTCGCCGACCCCGTGTCCACGCCGGCGATCGACCGGCTCGATCCCGCGATCGTGACGACGACGACATCGGATGCCGCGGCGTCCACGACCCCGAACCACATCGCCTGTTCCCCCGGGGCGACGCGGATGCCGGCCATGCCGCCCGCGCTGCGGCCCTGCGGCCGCACGGTCGACGCGTCGAAGCGCAGCAGCTGCGCGTCGGTGCTGAGGAACACCAGCTCGGCGTCGTCGGGCGCCGGCGCCGCCCCCACGACGCGGTCGCCGTCCTTGAGCGCGATGATCTCGGCGTCGTGCTTGTTGCCGAGCTCCGTCGCGGCGACGCGCTTCACGATGCCCTGAGCCGTGCCGAGCGCGATGGGCGGTGCGTCGGCGAGCGGCACGAGCGCGATCGCGTGCTCGTCCCTGCCGAGCCCGAGATACTGGTCGGCGCGCGTGCCGGCGGCCAGCTGCACGGAGTTGCCCGGCACGGCCGGCAGGTCGACGGGGGAGAACCTCACGAGCCGGCCGGTGCTCGTGACGGCGCCGACGTCGCCTCGCGTCGTCGTCGTGACGGCCGACCGCACGGCGTCGTGCTTCGAGCGGCGTGCGGTCGGCACGATGCCGCCGCCCGACTCGTCGAGCTGCGCACGAACCATGCGTCCGGTCGCCGACAGGAACACGCGGCACGGGGCGTCGGCGATCTGCAGATCGGGCACGGCACTCGACCGCGACGGTCGCGTCGCGACCGGGCCGCCGTCCAGGAGGAGCGTGCGACGCGGGGTGCCGAACGCCTCGGCCGCGGCATCGAGCTCGCGCGCGACCTGCGCGCGCAGCAGCGCCTCACTTCCCAGCAGCTCGACAAGGTCGGCGATCTCCGCCTGCAGGGTGTCGCGCTCGCTCTCCAGCTCGATGCGGGAGAACCGCGTGAGGCGCCGCAGCCGCAGCTCCAGGATGTACTCCGCCTGGCGCTCCGACAGGTCGAACACGCTCTGCAGGCGCGTGCGCGCCTGCTCGCCGTCGTCGGAGGTGCGGATGACCTGGATGACCTCGTCGATGTCGAGGATCGCGATGAGGAGACCCTCGACGAGATGGAGCCGGTCGCGCTTGCGGGCGAGCCGGAACTCGCTGCGGCGGGTGACCACGCGCAGCCGGTGGTCGAGGTAGACGCGCAGCAGCTCCTTCAGCCCGAGCGTCTGCGGCTGCCCGTCGACGAGGGCGTTGTTGTTGATGCCGAACGAGTCCTCCAGCGGAGTGAGGCGGTACAGCTCTTCGAGCACCGCGTTCGGATCGAAGCCCGTCTTGACGCCGATGACGAGCCGCAGCCCGTTCTTGCGGTCGGTGAGGTCGGTGACGTCGGCGATGCCGGCCAGCCTCTTCGTGCCGACCGCATCCTTGATCTTCTCGATCACCCGCTCCGGGCCGACGAGGTACGGCAGCTCCGTGACCACGATGCCGGTGCGGCGGGGGCCGAGCTGCTCGACGGACACCTTCGCGCGGGTGCGGAAGGTGCCGCGCCCCGTCGCGTAGGCGTCGCGGATGCCGTCCAGGCTCACGATGATGCCGCCGCCGGGAAGGTCGGGCCCGGGGACGAACTCCATGAGCTCTTCGAGGGTGGCGTCAGGGTGCGACAGGAGGTGCACGGCGGCACCGACCACCTCGATGAGGTTGTGCGGCGCCATGTTGGTGGCCATGCCCACGGCGATGCCGCTCGCGCCGTTGACCAGAAGGTTCGGGAACGCGGCGGGCAGCACCTCGGGCTGCTGGAACTGGCCGTCGTAGTTCGGCACGAAGTCGACGACGTCCTCGTCGAGGTGCTCGGTGAGCGCGAGCGCCGACGGCGCCAGGCGCGCCTCGGTGTAGCGGGGTGCCGCGGGACCGTCATCCAGCGAGCCGAAATTGCCGTGCCCGTCGATGAGGGGAACGCGCAGCGAGAACGGCTGCGCGAGCCGCACGAGCGCGTCGTAGATCGCCGCATCGCCGTGCGGGTGGAGCTTTCCCATCACCTCGCCGACGACCCGGGCGCTCTTGACGTGTCCGCGGTCGGGGCGAAGGCCCATGTCGGCCATTTGGAAGAGGATGCGTCGCTGCACGGGCTTGAGGCCGTCGCGCGCGTCGGGGAGCGCGCGCGAGTAGATGACCGAGTAGGCGTACTCGAGGTATGACCCCTGCATCTCGGTCGAGACGTCGACGTCTTCGATGCGCTCCTGGATCGCCGGCGCGGGATCGGGGGGCTGCTGGGGGCGTCGCGGGGGCATGCGTTTCCGGGTTGACGAGATGGATCGGCCGTCGGGCGCAGCGTCGCGGGGCGTGTGCGAGACTGGCCCGGATGCCACTCAGCCTACCGGCGGAGCCCGCGCGGGCCCGGAGCCTCACCGACGTGTGGCCGAACGTCCTGAAGGCGGTCGACGGATCGGCCGGAGGCTGGTTCAGGCCGGCTCGCAGCGGCATCGTCCTGCTCGTGGACGGGCTCGGCGCGCGCAACCTGGCAGCCCGGTCCGGGCACGCGCGCTTCCTCGCCGGGCGGCTCGCGAAGCGCGACGTGGCTCGCACCGTGTTCCCCTCCACGACGGCCACGGCGCTCACCTCGCTCATGACCGCCGAGCCGGCGGGGGTGCACGGCATCGTCGGCTACCGGGTGCGCGTCCCGGGCACCGACGTGCTGGCCAACCAGCTCACCGGGTGGGAGCATGACGGCCTCGACCCGGCGACGTGGCAGCGCAGCGAGCCGTTGTTCGCGCGCGAACAGGCCCGCGGACGCTCCTGCTTCGTCGTGAGCCGCGCCGAGTACCTCGGATCCGGATTCACCCGCGCGATCTTCGCGGGGGCCGAGTTCTGCTCGTCGGACGCGATCGACGAGCGCGTCGAGCTCGCACTGGAGGCCGCTGCGCGGCATCCGGGCGCGCTCGTCTACCTCTACGCGCCCGAGCTCGACCGGCTCGGGCACAAGCACGGCTGGCAGTCGGACGAGTGGGCCGCGGCGCTGGAGACGACGGATGCCGCCGCCGCGGCGCTGCACGCCGGCGCCCTCTCCGCCGGGGTCGGTGTCGTCGTCACCGCGGACCACGGCATGGTCGACGTGCCACGCCATCGGCACGTCCTGCTCGCCGAGGGTGCGGACGTGCTGGGCGGAGTGCGGCACCTGGCGGGGGAGCCGCGCATGCTGCACGTCTATCTCGAACCCGACGCCGATCCGGCGCGGGCGCTTGAGACATGGCGCACGGCGGAGGCGTCGCGGTCCTGGGTCCTCTCGCGCACCGAGGCGATCGAGGCGGGGCTGTTCGGCACGACCGTCCCGGAGGTGGCGACGCGGATCGGCGACATCCTCGTCGCCGCGCGCGCCGGGATCGCGTACTACGACGACCGGCTGAGCGACAAGGGCGCCCAGCGCATGGTGGGACAGCACGGATCGCTCACCGACGAGGAGCGCGCGATCCCGATGCTGCCGCTCGGCGCGTTCGCGGCCTGACCGCGCGCGCTGCGAGGCGGGTCAGTCCTCGTTGCGTGCGCCGAAGACGATCTCGTCCCACGACGGCATCGTGGGACGACCCTTACGGCGGACGCCGTCGCCCGCCGACGCGTGCGCCGGCGCGAGGAGCTCGTCCGCGTCCCGCTCATCGCGCGGCAGCTCGTCGTACCCGGGCTCCAGCGCGTCGAACAGCGCGAGCGGCGCGTGCGCGACGTCCGCGCCCGCCTGCGCGCCGGGCAGCGGCTCGCGCTGGCCGCGTCGGCGACGCAGAGCTTCGAGGAGATCGGCGGTTTCGGCGCTCGTCGCCGAGCTGTCCGGAGCGCGCTTGATCGCGGCATCCCTCACTGCGGCGGTCACCGGCTCCGACAGCGGAAGGTCTTCCAGGTCGGCGACCGGTTCCGGCAGGCGCCGCGGGCCGAAGGCACCGCTGTCGAAGCGCGAGTCGTCCTTCACGGGCGGCGCGTCCAGCGCGCGCAGACGGGGGATGAGCCCCTCCGGCAACGATCCCTGACGGGAGAGCTGGACCGCCTCGGCGTTCGACGGCGACAGGGTGCTGCGCTTCGGGTCGAAGTCCCACCGGGCGTCGCGGTCGACGTCGCCGATGCGGAACTCGAGCTTGACGACCCAGCCGGTGGCGTCCTTCCAGCTCGTCCACCGCTCGCCCGCAGCACCCGCTTCGGCGAGCTTCGCGCGGATCGCGGCGCCGAACGACGGCATCCCGTCGTGCTCCAGGTCGCCGGCCACCAGGACCGGCACCGCGAGCGCCTGACCCACGACGTGCTCGCGCTCGGCGAGGACGGGCCCCTCGTAGCGCGCGACGTCCTCGGCGCGGGCGCCGAGGAGCTCGGCCACCTCCTGCGCGGACAGCCCGGCCCGGATGTGCGCCTGGATCTCGCGCGGACTCGGCTTCGCCGTGCGCACCTCGGGATCGCGATCGCGGCGCGCGCGCCGCACCTGCGCACGCAACGCCTCGTCGAGGGGGAGCGCATACGTCTCACCCGACTCGGTCGCAAGGACCAGGGTCTCGTCCTCGGTTCCGATGACCTTGAGCTGTTCCATGCCGAACGCCTCTCCGGTTTGCCTGTGCGCCCCATGGTGGCACGCGCCTTCTGCAAGCCGGGGAATATCGTGGGCGCGCCGTGAGTTTCGCACGTACCACGACCGAACAGCCGGGGACGCGGGCGCCGCATTTGCGGATTGCATCGGGGTCGTGCAGACTATCGCCGCCTGCAGACCCAGCGGCGGGCACTCGAGTACAGAAGAAGAGACACACGAGCATGGCTACGGACTACGACGCACCCCGCAAGACCGACGACGACAGCGAGTCGATCGAGGCCCTCAAGGAGCGCGTCCCGGACAAGCTCTCGGGATCCGTCGACGTCGAGGACGCCGACAACCCCTCGGGTTTCGAACTGCCGGGCGCGGACCTCTCCGACCTCGAGCTCGACGTCGTCGTGCTGCCGCCCCAGGAGGACGAGTTCACGTGTGTGAACTGCTTCCTCGTCAAGCATCGCTCGCAACTCGACCACGACAGCGCGGACGGCCCTATCTGCCGGGAGTGCGCGGCGTAGCCCTCTGTGCGGCGCTCGCTCGGCGCAGCGCCGCGGCGAGCCGATCGGGAGTGCGGGTCGAGACCACCCAGCTCGGCACGGGGTCGTCGGGGTCCTGCAGCGGCACCACCACCAGCCCGTCGATGCCGCCGCGGATGAGGTGCCACGCACGCGGGTCCAGACGCGGGCCACGCTGGAGCCGCGCCTCGTCCCGACGGTATTCGGACGGCGCGCCGAGGAAGCGCGCGTCGATGCGGGCGCGGCCGGCGTAGAGCCATCCGCCCCTGACCTCGATCACGGGGGAGAGCCCGACGAGCAGTGCGATGACGGCGACCGCGACGGCGACGCCGACGGCCAGCGAGACGACGGGGTCGAGGGGGGCGAACACCAGCGCCGCCATCGGCGCGGTGACGCCCGCCGCCGCGAACATCGCCAGCGAAGGGGTGAGTCGCTCGCGATAGGAGGCGTCCCCGCGCGGGGATTCCTGAGCGACGCCGGTGATGTTCTGCATTACCCTCGTTGAGTGCCCGAAACCGTCGACGTTCCCATTGTCGCACCCGCGCAGCCCGTGTACGCGCACCCCGGAGACGCCGGTGCCGACCTCGTCGCCGCGGAGTCCGTGCGGCTCGAGCCCGGCCGGCGTGCGCTCGTCGGCACCGGAGTGCGGATCGCACTGCCCGACGGCTACGTCGCGTTCGTGGTTCCTCGCAGCGGACTCGCCGCCAAGCACGGCATCACGATCGTCAACGCACCCGGGACGGTGGATGCCGGCTACCGCGGCGAGATCAAGGTGTCGCTGCTGAACACCGATCCCGACGAGGCGTACGACGTCGCGGTCGGCGACCGCATCGCGCAGCTGATCGTGATGCCCGTGCCGCGCGCGTGCTTCATCCCCGTGGAACGCCTGCCCGACAGCGCGCGCGGCGAGGGCGGCTTCGGGTCCACCGGCTAGGGGCGCGGCGCAGCCGCCCACGTCCGTAGCGGCTCCTCGCGAGGATCCCCGGCGACCGAAATCGATTCAGAACGGAACGACGTCATGAGCGACAACGAGACATCCGAGCCGGCGGCGAAGTCGGCGCCGCCGGATCGTGCGACCGCGGGTCCCTTCGACGAGTCGGAGGCGCATCCGGTGCGACCCTACATCGACCTCGGGGGCATCAAGATCCTGCCCCGTGAGGGACTCAACCTGCGGCTGGAGATCGAGGAGCAGACCAAGCGCATCGTCGCGGTCGGGCTCGACTACGCCGACTCCAGCCTGCAGGTGCAGCCCTTCGCCGCTCCCCGCAGCGGCGGGCTGTGGCACGAGACCCGCGCCCAGATCCGCGAGCAGGTGCGCCAGCAGGGCGGAAGGGTCGAGGAGCGCGAGGGGCCGCTCGGACCCGAGCTGCTCGCGGAGGTTCCCGTCATCGCCGAGGCGGACGGGAAGGTGGGCCAACGGCTCGCCCGCTTCGTCGGGGTCGACGGCCCTCGGTGGTTCCTGCGTGGCGTGATCGGCGGCGCCGCCGCCTCCGACACCGATGCCGCCGCGAAGGTCGAGGATCTCTTCCGCTCGATCGTGGTGGTGCGCGGCGGATCGCCGACGCCGCCGCGCGACCTGATCCCGTTGCGCATGCCCACCGCGCCGGGCACGGCATGACGGAGCCGGCGCCCGAGCCGCAACCGGGAGAGGTGCCCCCGCCGTCGGTGTCGGAGGCACTCGGCGCGGCACTGGGCTCCGCGGCGCGCAAGGCGGGACTCGACCCGGCCGAGGAGGCGTCGACGGGGCATGTCGTGTGGCGCGCCATGGGCGGCTGGCGCGGCGTGCTGGAGTCGGTCCTCCCCGGCCTCGTGTTCCTCGTGTCATGGACGCTGACCTACGATCAGGCGGCCGAGGCCGGCAACCTGTCGCTGAGCCTCGCTCTGTCGGTGGGGCTGGCGGCGGCGTTCACCGTCGTGCGGCTCGTCCAGCGGTCGTCGGCGTCCGCCGCGATCGGCGGGCTCGTCGCGGCGGCGGGCGCCGCTGTCCTGTCCTTGCTGACGGGGCGGGGGGAGGACAGCTTCATCCCTGGCTTTGTCACGAACGGGGTGTACGGCGCGGCCTTCCTCGTGTCGGCGCTGATCGGCTGGCCGCTCATCGGACTGGCCGTCGGCTTCCTCATGGGCGAGGGCACCCAGTGGCGGCGCGACCGGCGCAGGCGGCGCGCGTTCTTCTGGCTCTCGATCGCGTGGGCTGTGCTGTTCGCCGCCCGGCTCGTCGTGCAGCTGCCGGTGTACTTCGCCGGCGACGTGACGGCACTGGGCACGCTCAAGCTGGTGATGGGCCTGCCGCTCTTCGCCCCGCTGGTGGCCGTGACCTGGCTCGCGGTGCGTGCCCTGTATCCCCGTGCGCGGGCGGCGGAAGCGGCCCCTCCCGAGTGATATATTTATCTTGACATCAAGATAAATCGATGGAACTGACGACTTAGGCGAACCTCACTAGCCAGGCCGCCGGGACCGCGGAAGGATGGGGACGTCGGAGCCCGTCGCGCTCCGAGCCGCGCCGACGAAGGAGACAGACGTGTCCACGGTTGACAGCTTCGGTGCCAAGAGCACCCTGACGGTCGGCAGCACCGACTACGAGATCTTCCGCATCGACACCGTCGAGGGCTACCGGCGGCTGCCGTTCAGCCTCAAGGTCCTGCTGGAGAACCTCCTTCGCACCGAGGACGGTGCGAACGTCACGAAGGCGCAGATCGAGGCGCTCGGCAACTGGGATGCCGACGCCGAGCCCGACACCGAGATCCAGTTCACCCCCGCCCGCGTCGTGATGCAGGACTTCACCGGCGTGCCGTGCATCGTCGACCTCGCCACGATGCGCGAGGCGGTGACGGCGCTCGGCGGCGATCCCGCCAAGATCAACCCGCTGTCGCCGGCCGAGATGGTCATCGACCACTCCGTCATCGCCGACCTGTTCGGCACCCCGAACGCGCTGGAGCGCAACGTCGAGATCGAGTACGAGCGCAATGGCGAGCGCTACCAGTTCCTGCGCTGGGGGCAGACCGCGTTCGACGACTTCAAGGTCGTCCCTCCGGGCACCGGCATCGTGCACCAGGTCAACATCGAGCACCTCGCCAAGGTGATCTACGATCGCGAGGTCGGGGGAGTGCTGCGCGCGTACCCCGACACGTGCGTCGGCACCGACTCGCACACGACGATGGTCAACGGCCTGGGCGTGCTCGGCTGGGGCGTGGGCGGCATCGAGGCCGAGGCCGCGATGCTCGGCCAGCCCGTCTCGATGCTGATCCCGCGCGTCGTCGGCTTCAAGCTCACCGGAGCGATCCCCGCCGGCGTCACGGCCACCGACGTGGTGCTCACGATCACCGACATGCTCCGCAAGCACGGCGTCGTCGGCAAGTTCGTCGAGTTCTACGGCGCGGGGGTGGCATCCGTCCCGCTCGCCAACCGCGCGACGATCGGCAACATGAGCCCGGAGTTCGGCTCGACGGCGGCGATGTTCCCGATCGACGACGTGACCCTCGACTACCTGAGGCTCACCGGCCGCAGCGAGCAGACGGTCGCGCTGGTCGAGGCGTACGCCAAGGAGCAGTCGTTGTGGCACGACCCCGCGCACGAGCCGGTGTACAGCGAGTACCTCGAGCTCGACCTCGGCAGCGTCGTGCCGTCGATCGCCGGCCCCAAGCGACCGCAGGACCGCATCCTGCTGTCCGAGGCGAAGGCGCAGTTCGAGAAGGACATCGTGAACTACGCGAGCCCCTCGGTCACCCACGACATCGTCGACCTGGAGTCGAAGCACTCGTTCCCGGCATCCGACCCGGGCGCGACTCCCGGTGAGGAGGAGCCGCAGACCCGCGAGGTGCACATCAACAGCGGCGCGCCCGCTGCGGCGTCCCACCCGGTGAAGGTCACGACCCCCGACGGCACGCCGTACATCCTCGACAACGGGGCGGTCACCCTCGCCGCCATCACGTCGTGCACGAACACCTCGAACCCGTCGGTCATGATCGCGGCCGGCCTGCTCGCGAAGAAGGCTCTGGAGAAGGGCCTCAAGCGCAAGCCGTGGGTGAAGACGACGCTCGGCCCGGGGTCGAAGGTCGTCACCGACTACTACGAGAAGTCGGGCCTGGACAAGGCTCTGGAGGGCCTGGACTTCTACACCGTCGGCTACGGCTGCACGATCTGCATCGGCAACTCCGGTCCGCTCATCGAAGAGGTGTCGACCGCGGTGAACGAGCACGATCTCGCCGTCACCGCGGTGCTGTCCGGCAACCGCAACTTCGAGGGTCGCATCAGCCCCGACGTGAAGATGAACTACCTGGCGTCGCCCCCGCTCGTGGTCGCGTACGCTCTGGCGGGCTCGATGAACTTCGACTTCGAGACCGACCCGCTCGGTCGGGATCTCGACGGCAACGACGTGTTCCTGAAGGACATCTGGCCCGCGCCGGACGAGGTGCAGGAGATCATCGACTCGTCGATCTCCCGCGAGCAGTTCATCAAGCAGTACGCGACGGTGTTCGACGGCGACGAGCGCTGGAAGAACCTGCCGACGCCCACCGGTCCGGTCTTCGAGTGGAACGAGGAGTCCACCTACGTGCGCAAGGCGCCGTACTTCGACGGCATGTCGATGGAGCTCACACCGGTTTCCGACATCCACGGCGCCCGGGTCATGGCGACGCTCGGCGACTCGGTCACGACCGACCACATCAGCCCGGCCGGCAACATCAAGGCCGGCACGCCGGCCGCGCAGTACCTCACCGAGCACGGCGTGGCACAGAAGGACTTCAACTCCTACGGCTCGCGCCGCGGCAACCACGAGGTGATGATCCGCGGCACGTTCGCCAACATCCGCCTGAAGAACGAGCTGGTCTGCGCCGTCAACGACGGTCAGATCGTCGAGGGCGGCTACACCCGCGACTTCACCCAGGTGGGTGGCCCGCAGTCGTTCATCTACGACGCGTGCCAGAACTACCAGGCGCAGGGCACCCCGCTCGTCGTCTTCGGCGGCAAGGAGTACGGCTCCGGCTCGTCGCGCGACTGGGCGGCCAAGGGCACGAGCCTGCTCGGCGTCAAGGCGGTCATCACCGAGAGCTTCGAGCGCATCCACCGGTCGAACCTGATCGGCATGGGCGTCGTGCCGCTGCAGTTCCCGGCGGGGCAGAGCTGGAAGTCGCTGGGCCTCGACGGCACCGAGATCGTCTCGATCACGGGGCTCGAACAGCTCAACGAGGGTGTGACCCCGAAGACGGTGCACGTCGTCGCGGAGCCGAGCGAGTTCTCGCCGGAGGGCAAGCAGCCGGTCGAGTTCGACGCGGTCGTGCGCATCGACACGCCCGGCGAGGCCGACTACTACCGCAACGGCGGCATCCTGCAGTACGTGCTGCGCTCCCTGGTCTGAGAGCCGGCCGGCGGGCGGCGGATAGACTGGAACGCCGCGACCGGAGGGAGAGGGATGTCGTTGCTTTCATCGGTCTCCGGACCCCGCGATCTGGACGGGATGAGCCTCGACCAGCTCGAGCAGCTCGCGACCGAGATCCGCGCGTTCCTCATCGAGAACGTGTCCCGCACCGGCGGCCACCTCGGTCCCAACCTGGGCGTCGTCGAGCTCACGATCGCGATGCACCGCGTCTTCGACTCCCCGAACGACCCGTTCATCTTCGACACCGGGCACCAGTCGTACGTGCACAAGCTCCTCACCGGGCGGCAGGACTTCACTCGGCTGCGCTCGCGTGACGGACTCGCGGGCTATCCGCAGCGCTCTGAGAGCCCGCACGACGTCGTGGAGTCGTCGCACGCCTCCAGTTCGCTGAGCTGGGCGGACGGCGTGTCGCGGGCGTTGACGCGCACCGGCCGGCGCGACCGCCACGTCGTCGCCGTCGTCGGCGACGGCGCGCTCACCGGTGGCATGACGTGGGAGGCGCTCAACAACATCTCCGACGACAACGACCGCAACCTCGTGATCGTCGTCAACGACAACGGCCGCTCGTACGCACCGACGATCGGCGGGATGGCGCGCTACCTGAACCGCGTGCGCACAGCCGACAGCTACCGCAGCCTGTCGGAGAGTTCGTCGACGGTCGCCCGCAGGCTCGGCCCGACCGCGCGCGCGGTCTATCGCGGCGTGCGCGGGGGGACGCACGGGTTCCTGTCCCGGTTCACGAACAACGCCGCGCTGTACTCGAACCTCGACATCAAGTACCTCGGTCCCGTCGACGGCCACGACCTCCCCGCGCTCATCGAGACGCTCGAGCTCGCCAAGGAGTACGGAGCGCCGGTCATCGTGCACGCGATCACCGAGAAGGGGCGCGGCTACGAGCCGGCCCTCGTCGACGAAGCGGATCAGTTCCATTCGGTCGGGCGCATCGACCCCGCCACCGGCGAGGCGATCGGCCGGGGCGGCACCGGCTGGACCGACGTCTTCGGGGCCGAACTCGCCGAGCTCGGCGCCGAGCGCGACGACCTCATCGCCGTCACGGCGGCGATGCTGCGGCCCACCGGGCTGCTGTCGTTCGCAGAGCGTTTCCCGGCTCGGGTCTACGACGTGGGCATCGCCGAGCAGCACGCCGTGGCATCCGCCGCCGGCCTCGCCTTCGGCGGGCTGCACCCGGTCGTCGCGATCTACGCCACGTTCATGAACCGCGCGTTCGACCAGGTGCTGATGGATGTCGCCCTGCACAAGGCGGGCGTCACGTTCGTGCTCGACCGAGCGGGCGTGACCGGCCCCGACGGGCCGAGTCATCACGGCATCTGGGATCTCGCGATGCTCCAGCTCGTGCCGCACATCCGCATCGCGGTGCCGCGCGACGCCGAGCGCCTGCGCGAGGAGCTGCGAGAGGCCGTCGCCGTCGACGACGCGCCCACCGTCGTGCGTTTCCCGAAGGGAGCGGTCAGCGCCGAGCTGCCCGCGATCGAGCGCCTCCCGGACGGTGTCGACGTGCTGGCCCGGGGCGATGCGTCCGACGTGCTCCTCGTCGGCATCGGCCCGATGGCGCACCTGGCGATGGACGTGGCGGACAGGCTCCGGGCGCAGGGCATCGGCGCGACGGTCATCGACCCGCGCTGGGTCGTGCCGGTGCAGCCGTCGGTCGTCGAGCTCGCGGCATCCCACCGGCTCGTCATCACGATCGAGGACGGCATCCGCGTCGGAGGCATCGGCACCCGCGTGCGGCAGGTGCTGCGCGAGGCGGGCGTCGACACCGCGGTCGACGAGCTGGGCGTGCCCGACGAGTTCATCGCGCACGCGACGCGCGAGCAGATCCTCGAGGATGCCGGGCTGACCGCGCCGAAGATCGCACAGGACGTGGTCGCTCAGGTCCTGGGGATGCGCATCCCCGTCGCCCGCCCCGCGACGGAGGAGCTGCCCTCGCTCGACGACTGGGCCCGCGGCCGCACGAGCGGCTGATCGCGCGGCGCGGCCGTCGCCGTCGCCGAGAAAGGCCGCTGCGCGTCAGACGCGCGTGCGTGTCACGCGCAGCGGCCTTTCTCAGCGCCCGCCGCCGATGCCGCGGATCGGCGGGTGGTGGAACGTGTCGCCGAAGACGCGCTCGGACGCGCCCTCTCGGTCGAGGTACGGCGACGCCCCGCCGTCGATGAACGGCCATCCCGCACCGAGGATGAGGCACAGGTCGATGTCCTCCACCTCCGGCACGACGCCCTCGTCGAGCATGATCCGGATCTCCTGCGCGAGACCGTCCTGCACGCGGCGGAGGATCTCCGCCGCGGAGGCCGGAGCCGACCCCACGGCACCCTTGAGCACCGCCGAAGCCGCCTTCGTGAAGCCGGTGACGTGCCCGTTCTTGTCCTTCTCCACGACCTCGGGCAGCTCGGCGAGCTCGTGGAGGTTCGCGTTCGCATAGAACCGGTCGGGGAACGCCGACGCCATCGTGTCCTGCACGTGCGCCGCGACCTTGAATCCGACGAGGTCGATGAGCCGGAACGGGCCCATGGGCAGTCCGAGCGGCGCGAACGCCTTCTCGACGTCGACGACCGGCGTGCCTTCGTAGAGGGCGCGCGCCGCCTCGCCCATGACCTTCGCGAGCAGTCGGTTCACCACGAACCCGGGGGCGTCGGCGGTGAGCACGGCGTTCTTGCCGAGTCCCTTGGCGACCACGAACGCGGTCGACAGCGCGGCGTCGGTCGTGTGCGGCGCCTTCACGATCTCGATGAGCGGCATCACGGCCACCGGGTTGAAGAAGTGGAAGCCGACGAGGCGCTCGGGGTGCTCGAGCTTCGAGCCGATCTCCTCGACCGACAGCGACGACGTGTTCGTGGCGAGGATGGCGTCCGCTGCGACGATCCCCTCGATCTCACCGAACACCTGCTGCTTGACGCCCACCTCCTCGAACACCGCCTCGATGACGAAGTCGCAGTCCGCGTATTCGCTCTTGTCGGTCGTGCCGTGGATGAGGCCGCGCAGCTTGTTCGCGGTGTCGGCGTCGATGCGCCCCTTGGCCTGAAGCGCGTCGATCTCGTCGCGGATGTGCGCGACGCCCTTGTCCACGCGCGCCTGGTCGAGGTCGGTGATGAGCACCGGCACCTGCAGGCGGCGCAGGAACAGCAGCGCGAACTGGCTCGCCATGAGCCCGGCGCCGATCACGCCGACCTTCGTGACGGGTCTGGCCAGCGCCTTGTCAGGTGCGCCGACGGGGCGCTTGGCGCGCTTCTGCACGAGGGCGAAGGCATACATGGATGCCGCGAACCGGTCGCCGGCGACGAGGTCGGCGAGAGCCTCGTCCTCGCGGGCGAAGCCCTCGGCCCTGTCCTTCGCCGTGCCGCCGTGCCGTGCCTTGTCGAGCAGGTCGAGGGCGACATACGGCGAGGCCGGCACCGTGCCGATCTTCGACTCGAGCATGCCGCGCGCCATCTTGATCGCGATCGGCCACTTCGTGAGCCGCTCGAGCTTGCCGGGCTCGTTCTTGCGCTCGACCTTGATCGTCGCGCCCAGCACGCCGTCGGCCCACGCGAGCGAGTCCTCGAGGTAGTTCGCGGCGGGGAAGATCGCATCCACGATCCCGAGGTCGAACGCCTGCTGGGGCTTGAGCATCCGGTTCTGCTTGAGCGGGTTGGAGATCACGACCTCGAGCGCGTTCTCGATGCCGATGAGGTTCGGCAGCAGATAGGCGCCGCCCCACCCCGGGATGAGGCCGAGGAAGACCTCGGGCAGTGCGATCGCCGCTGCGGACGCGTCGACGGTGCGGTAGGTGGAGTTCAGTGCGATCTCCAGGCCCCCGCCCAGCGCCAGTCCGTTCACGAACGCGAACGACGGCACGCCCAGCTCGGAGAGCGCGCCGAGCACCTTGTGCCCGAACTGCGCGATGAGCCGGGCGTCGTGCGTCGAGGTCACCTTCGAGATATCGGAGAGGTCGGCGCCGGCAGCCAGGATGTACGGCTTTCCGGTGATGCCGACGGCGTGGACCTCTCCGGCTGCGGCGCGCGCCTTCAGACCAGCGAGCGTGCTGTCCAGCTCCGCCAGCGTCGCGGGGCCGAGCGTGTTGGGGCGCGTGTGGTCGCGGCCGTTGTCGAGGGTGACGAGGGCCAGCACCCGCCCTGAGGGCAGCCGGAGGTCGCGCACGGGGGAGTGCGTGACGACCTCGCCCTCGGTGTTCGCGAGGATGGGCGAGAAGTCGATGTCGTCGTAGTTCGTCATCCGGGTGTCCTATTTCCTGCGCTTGCCGTCGTAGTTCGGGTTCTCCCACACGACGGAGCCGCCTTGCCCGAGACCCACGCACATCGCGGTGAGGCCGTAGCGGACGTCGGGTCGTTCGGCGAACTGTGCGGCGAGCTGGATCATGAGTCGCACGCCGGAGGCGGCGAGCGGGTGCCCGAGCGCGATCGCGCCGCCCCACTGGTTGACGCGCGGATCGTCGTCGGCGATGCCGAAGTGGTCGAGCAGGGAGACGACCTGGATGGCGAAGGCCTCGTTGAGCTCGAACAGACCGATGTCGTCGATCCTCAGCCCCGCCTTCTTGAGCGCCTTCTCGGTCGACGGGATGGGACCGATGCCCATGATCTCGGGCTGCACGCCGGCGAACGCGTAGGAGACGAGCCGCATCTTCGGGGCCAGGCCCAGCTCCTTCACGGCCGCCCCGCCCGCGAGCAGCGACATCGTGGCGCCGTCGGTGAGCGGCGACGACGTGCCCGCGGTCACGCGGCCGTGTGGCCGGAACGGGGTCTTGAGGCCGGCGAGGTCCTCCATCGTGGTCTGCGGGCGGCGGCCCTCGTCCTCGGTGGCGAGGCCCCACGCGCCGTCGGCGCCCCTGATCGCAACGGGCACCAGGTCCGGCTGGATCTTCCCCGCCTCGTACGCCGCCTGAGCCTTGTGCTGACTGAGCATCCCGTAGCGGTCCGCGCGCTCTCTGGTGAGGTGCGGGAACCTGTCGTGGATGCGCTCGGCCGTCACGCCCATGTTGAGAGAGGCGGCATCCACCAGCCGCTCGGCGACGAAGCGCGGGTTCGGGTCGGCGTTCGCGCCGATGGGATGGCGACCCATGTGCTCGACGCCGCCCGCGAGGGCGACGTCGTACATCCCGCTGCCGATCGAACCCGCCATCATGGCCACGCTCGTCATGGCGCCCGCGCACATGCGGTCGATCGCGAAGCCGGGCACCGTCTGCGGGAGCCCGGCGAGCAGGCCCACGGTGCGACCGAGGGTGAGCCCCTGGTCGCCTGTCTGCGAGGTAGCGGCGATCGCGACGTCGTCGATGCGGTCGGCCGGGATATCCGCGTTGCGGGCGAGGAGCCCGATGGTCGCCTTCACCGCGAGATCGTCGGCGCGGGTGTTCCAGTACATGCCCTTCTCGCCGGCGCGCCCGAACGGGGTGCGCATTCCGTCGACGAAGAAGACGTCGGAGAGGTCGGCCACTCTGCCTCCAAGGGTGTGGGATTGAATCCAGCCTAGAGTGAGACTCGGTCCCACAAAGCCGATTGGGTCGAGTCTACGACGACGGCTCGCCCCGCTCGGCCGGCTCTTGCAGGCAGGTCACAAAGGCGGCGGCGATCAGCTGCGCCGTCTCCTCGATCTGCCATGCGCGCGCCCCGAGTGCGTGCAACTGCGCGGCGACGGCGGAGGCATCGGCCTCCGCCGGCGGCGACCAGCAGACGCGCCGCAGCAGTTCGGGGGTCAGCAGGTTCTCGGTCGGCATCGACAGCTCGACGGCCCTGGCCTCCACAGCCGGCCGGGCTGCCTTCAGCCGCGCGTCGGCGTCGGGGTTGCGATCGGCCCACGCCCGCGGCGGCGGTAGGGCGTCGCTGCGCACGCGCTCCGCAGGCGGCTCGGTGCACGCGCGACCGGCCTCGATGGCGGCCCACCACCGGTCCAGCTGCGTGCGACTGGCCCGCCCGTTGAACTCCTTGTTCGCCGCGAGCGCCTGCTTGCTCGGCGGATCGGCGAGCACGGCGGCGACGATCGAGCGGTCGGGCAGGAGCCTGCCGGGGGAGACGTCCTCCGCCTGCGCGTACTGCTCGCGCGCCTCCCAGAGTGCGCGCGCCACCGCGAGCGGGCGCCGCCCGCGGACGGTGTGCAGACCGCTCAGGCGGCGCCACGGATCGGTGCGCGGCGGCTTCGGCTCGCGTTCGAGCACCGCTTCGAACTCCTGCCGCGCGATCTCGGTCTTGCCCTGCTCGGCGAGCTGCGCGGCGAGCACGTCGCGCACGTCCACGAGGTGTTCGACGTCGAGGGCCGCATACTCCAGCCACGCCTGCGGAAGGGGTCGGGTCGACCAGTCCGCCGCCGAATGGGCTTTCGCCAACGAGATGCCCAGCGTGCTCTCCACGACGGCGCCGAGCCCGACACGTTCGTGACCGAGCAGGCGCGCCGCGAGCTCGGTGTCGAAGATCGACGGCGGCTCCAGCCAGAGCTCCCGCAGCGACGGCAGATCCTGACTCGCGGCGTGGAACACCCACTCCGCATCGCCGATCGCGTCCTGCAACGCGGCGAGGTCGCCGATCGCCGGGGGATCGAGCAGGTGCACGCCCGCACCGCGACGGCAGACCTGGATGAGATAAGCGCGCTGCGAGTAGCGGAACCCCGACGCGCGCTCGACGTCGACGGCGACCGGGCCGGTGCCCGCACGCAGGAGCACGCACGCCGCGGCGAGCCCGTCCGCGGAGGTGACGACGTCGTACTCAGTCACGCGCCACCCTGCGCGCGCCGAGGACCGCGACCCCTTCCGAACCGGGCGGCAGACCGGCCAGCATGCAGACCAGCTCGGCCCACGCGTCGACGTGAGGCGCGATCGGGCCTTGCGGCGACCAGGACGCGCGCAACTCGATCTGAGCTCCCTCCCCCTCCGGCGCGAGGGAGCCGAAGCCCTTCGACACCGTCTTGGTCGCGGTGCCGGCCGCGGCGTGGAACGCCGCTCCTCGCGACTGCAGCGCATCGATCAGCCACGACCACGCCACGTCGGCCAACAGTGGATCGGTGCCGATCTCGGGCTCCAGGGGAGCCTGCGCGAACGTGACGATCCGGAACGGACCGCCCCACTGCTCCGGCTCGTCGGGGTCGTGCAGCAGGATGAGGCGGCCGGTGCCGTACGCAGACTCACCGGTCGACTCGTCGAGCCGGACGTCGGCGGCGAGTGCGACCGCGTGCGGCGCCAGCCCCTGCGGCGCGGGGATCTCCTCCACCGTCAGGTCGCTTCGGAACGCGACCGACCGCACCTCGTCGGCGACCAGCGCGAACGCGTGCGCCGGCGCGGGGGGAGGATCTGCGATCACGGAGACAGACTAGAGTGATCCACCGATGAACAGCCCCAGGCACGCCGCGGCGCACAGCGCGGCATCCCCGCTCTTGACCGGCCTTCGCGCCGCGATCGCGCTGCTCACCGGCGCACTGGCGGCTGTGCTCGCGGTGTGGGGCTTCTTCTCCGTGCGCATCGCCCGTCACGTGGTGACTCCGGCCTGCCGCGTGCCAGACACCCACATCGTCGACCTCGACACCGCCGCGCAGACGATCACGCTCGCCCGCACGCCGGACACGGTGCTGCCGGGTCGCTACGGGCTCATCACGTCCGGCACCGAGTCGTACCTCAAGCTCGGATCCGTCCTGGCGGCGGACGACCGCACGGTCAAGCGGAAGCTGCTCACGCACATCGGCGGTGACGCCAGGCTGAGCAGCGCCGCGGGGTTCAGCGGGTGGTACTACGACAGCCCCGAGCAACTGCACGTGCCGTTCTCGTCCGAGCTGATCGGATCGGCGCTCGGACCGTGCCCGGCGTGGCTGTTCCCCGCCGGCGACGGTGACGTCTGGGTCATCCAGATCCACGGTCGCGGCACGAACCGCACGGAGTGTCTGCGCGCGGTGCCCGTGTTCCGCGACCTCGGCATCACGTCCCTCCTCGTGTCGTACCGCAACGACGGCGTCGGCCCACGCAGCCGCACCGGCACGTATGCACTGGGGGCGACCGAGTGGCGCGACGTCGACTCGGCGATCGGTTTCGCACGACGACGAGGCGCGAAGCGCGTGGCCCTCATGGGCTGGTCCATGGGCGGGGCGATCGCGCTGCAGACCGCGCTGAACTCCGCGCATCGCGTCGTCGTCGCGGGGATCGTCCTGGAGTCGCCGGTGATCGACTGGCGCGCCGTGCTCGAATTCCAGATCGGCGCTGCGGGCGTGCCCCGGCCGGTCACACAGCTGGCCATGCGGGCTCTGCGCGCGCGCTGGGCGAGCGGCCTGACCGGCACGGAGGCCGGCATCCCCCTGGACCGTCTCGACATCCTGGCCCGGGCCGCGGAGCTGCGGCATCCGATCCTGATCCTGCACAGCGACGACGACGGCTTCGTGCCCTCGGACGCGTCGCACGACCTCGTCGTCGCGCGCCCCGATCTCGTCTCGATGCGGGTGTTCGACACCGCGCGCCACACGAAGCTGTGGAACTACGACCAGGACCGCTGGACGCGCGCGATCTCCTCGTGGCTCGCCGAGCGCGGGCTCACGGCCGCTTCTGCCGCACCTGACGCTTGACCCGCATCAGCATGCCGGTCATGCCGCTGATCCGCAGCGGCGAGACGGCGCGCGTCAGTCCGATGCTCTGCGGGTAGTCGTCGGGGATCGCGAGCACCTCGTCGGCGCTCAGCCCACAGACGCCCTGGACGAGGATGCTCGCGAAGCCCCGTGTCGTCGGCGCCTCGCGCGGAGCGGTGGCGTGCATCGACACCGTGCCGTCGTCGGCGACGGCCACGACGATGTACACCGGCGACTGGCACTCGAGCACGCGCTCGCACAGCTCGGGGTGCCCCTCGTACTCCGGCGGCACGGGGGGCAGCTCTTCGGAGAACTCCAGCAGGAGCTGCAGTCGCTCCGGCTCGGGCAGCTCGAGGAACTCCTCGCGGATCGCGGCGAGGGCGGCGGGCGGCGCGGTCTCGGTCACCCGTCGATTCTCCCACCGCGTTTCGTCTCGGTCGCTGCGTTTCGTCTCGCCCGCAGCTCGCTCAACGACCGACGTGCGCCCTTGCTCAACGAGCGGAGGGGATGTCGCCCGGTTCGTCGCCCGCCACGATGGGAACGCGCACGGCGCTGCCCCATTCTGTCCAGGAGCCGTCGTAGTTGCGCACGTGCTCGAACCCGAGCAGGTGCTGCAGCACGAACCACGTGTGGCTCGACCGCTCGCCGATCCGGCAGTACGCCACGATCGCGTCGCCGTCCCGAAGGCCGGCCTCGCCGCGGTAGATGGCGTCGAGCTCGGCGCGGGGCTTGAACCCGCCGTCTTCCGCGACCGCGCGCGCCCACGGCACGCTCCGCGCCGAGGGGATGTGGCCGGCGCGCAGCGCGCCCTCCTCGGGGTAGGCGGGCGCCGAGGTGCGCGAGCCGTTGTACTCCTCGGGGGAGCGCACGTCGATCAGCGGGCCCGCCCCGAGGTGCGCGAGCACGTCGTCCTTGTACGCGCGCAGCACGCTGTCGTCGCGCTCCACGACGGGGTACTCCGTCGCAGGCCTCACCGTGGCGTCCGTCGTGATCGGTCGCCCCTGTGCGATCCAGCCGTCCCGCCCGCCGTCCAGCAGCCGCACGTCCTCGTGTCCGAACAGCGAGAACACCCACAGCGCGTACGCGGCCCACCAGTTGTTCTTGTCGCCGTAGATCACCACGGTGTCGTCGCGCGAGATGCCCTTCCGTCCGAGCAGCTCGGCGAAGCCGACGCCGTCGACGTAGTCGCGCACCACCGGATCGTTGAGCTCGGTGTGCCAGTCGACCTTCACGGCACCGGGGATGTGCCCGGTCTCGTAGAGCAGCACGTCCTCGTCGGACTCGACCACCACGAGACCCGGCTGCCCGAGGCGCGCTTGAAGCCACTCTCCGGTGACCAGCCGCTCCGGGTGCGCGTACTCGGCGAACTTGGCGGACGACGTGTCGAACTCGACGGTCACTTCTGCTCCTTCGGGGTCCAGGACGGTGGGGGTGCGACGAGGCGGAGGATAGGCTGGCTGCGTCTCGTACGAGACTATTCCGGTGCACGCATCGTGCGCCCGGCTCCGTAAGACTGCGACACAGGACGCCCATGACCCCGACCGCCGCGCGCACCGGCGTCGTGCAGCTGACCGGCAACGTTCCGCAGGTGTCCGGCGCCGAGATGGTCGCCGCGCTCGTGCCGCCGCCGCAGTTCGGCGGCGCGACGTTCGAGACCTACCGCGCCGACCCGGCGCATCCGTCGCAGCAGGAGGCGAAGGACGTCCTGATGCGCTTCGCCGGCGTCACGGCGCCCCCGAAGCGCGCGGGACTGTTCAGTCGCGCCCGGCGCGCGCCCGAGCTGAAGCCCGGCGTGTATCTGGACGGCGGATTCGGGGTCGGCAAGACGCATCTGCTGGCCGCTGTCTTCCACGCCCTGCCGGCCCGACGCAAGTACTTCGGCTCCTTCATCGAGTACACGGCGCTCGTCGGGGCGCTGGGCTACAAGGCGACCGTCGACCTGTTCCGCGGCTCCGATCTGCTGTGCATCGACGAGTTCGAGCTCGACGACCCGGGCGACACCATGGTGATGACCCGGCTGCTCGGCGAGCTCGTGGCATCCGGCACCCGCATGGCCGCGACCTCGAACACGCCGCCCAACGCGCTCGGCGAAGGTCGGTTCGCCGCGCAGGACTTCCTGCGCGAGATCCACGCGATGTCGGCGAGCTTCGAGACGATCCGCATCGACGGCGTCGACTACCGGCAGCGCGCGATCGACGGGCACGCCGTCGCGCTGACCACCGCCGAGTACGAGCAGGCGATCGCGGATGCCGCCGCCCGCGGCCTCGTGTCGGACGACTCGTTCGACGGGCTCGTCGAGCATCTCGCGCGCGTGCACCCCAGTCGGTACCTCCGCCTCGTCGACGGCCTGGGCATCATCGGCATCCGCGACGTGCACGAGCTCGACGACCAGTCCAGCGCGCTGCGCTTCGTGGCGTTCGTGGACCGGGTCTACGACGCGCAGATCCCGGTGCGAGCGACGGGCGCGACGCTCGACCGCGTGTTCGCCGCGGAGATGCTCGCGGGCGGGTTTCGGAAGAAGTATCTGCGCGCGATCTCCCGCCTCAACGCGCTCACGAGCGCCTGAGGCATTCGGATCCGCCTCCCACAGGTCGAATCGGCGGCTCGTCCCCAGGAGCCCGAAATCTGATGTTCACAATTCCGGCGTCGATGTAACCCGTGAGAAACATTCTTTCCACCGCGACCGTAACCGGGCCTGGACAGACTGGCCCCACCGAGGGCGTACCCGACACCCGACTGCTCTTCGGTTCGAGTAACACGACACATGGATGAGGATCCACATGGACAGCGGAAATCTCGCCTGGTCCGTCGCTGCGACGGCCCTGGTGCTTTTCATGACGCCGGGAGTGGCGTTCTTCTACGGCGGCCTCGTCAAGGCGAAGAGCGTCGTCAGCATGATGATGATGAGTTTCGGCGCGCTCGGCCTCGTCAGCGTGCTCTGGATTCTGTACGGCTTCAACATGAGCGCCGTCGAGACACCGGTGGCGTTCGCCGGGAACCCGTTCTCCGACTTCGGCCTCGGCAGCGCTGACAGCGACACGCTGGTCGGCGTCGCGTACGGCGCGACCTTCGCGATCATCACCGTCGCGCTGATCTCGGGCGCGATCGCCGACCGTGCGAAGTTCGGCTCGTGGATGATCTTCAGCGGGATCTGGGCCACCGTGGTCTACTTCCCGGTCGCCGCCTGGGTCTGGGGCGGCGGCTGGATCATGGCGCTGGGGGAGACCTTCGGCTTCTCCACGAGCGTCATCGACTACGCCGGTGGAACCGCGGTGCACATCAACGCCGGCGCCGCGGCCCTCGCCCTCGCTCTCGTGCTGGGCAAGCGCATCGGCTTCCAGAAGGGCATCACCAAGCCGCACAACGTGCCGCTCGTGATGCTCGGCGCCGCGATCCTGTGGTTCGGCTGGTTCGGCTTCAACGCCGGGGCCGAGGGCACCTTCAGCCTGCTCGGCACGGAGGACTCGTCGGTCGGCCTCATCGTCATCAACACGCTCGGCGCGACGGCCGCCGCCATCATCGGCTGGCTCATCATCGAGAAGCTCAAGGACGGCAAGGCGACCTCGGTCGGCGCGGCATCCGGTGCCGTCGCGGGCCTCGTCGCGATCACCCCCTCGTGTGCGAACCTCACGCCGGGCTGGGCTCTGCTGCTCGGGATCGTCGCCGGCGCCGTGTGCGCCCTCGCCGTGGAGCTGAAGTGGAAGCTCGGCTTCGACGACTCGCTCGACGTCGTCGGCGTCCACCTCGTCGGCGGCCTCATCGGCACGCTCTACCTCGGCTTCTTCGCGACGGGCACCGGTCTGTTCGTCGGCGGCGGCGCGGAGCAGCTGATCCTCCAGTTCATCGCGGCGGTCGGAGTGCTCGTGTACTCGTTCGTCGTGGCATGGATCATCGGCTTCGCCATCCAGAAGACGATCGGCTTCCGCATCAAGAACGAGGACGAGCTCGCCGGCGTCGACACCGTCGTGCACGGCGAAGAGGGCTACGCGATCGCGGAGGTCTAAGCGCATCCTTCCCCCTTGGGCCGAACCGGTGCCCGCCGTCACGAGACGGCGGGCACCGGCGTTGCGCCGGTGAACGCCCGTCGGCGGGGCGACGTCTATGGTGGGATGCGTGGCATCCCGCACCGGCCTGCTCGACGGCCTTCTCCAGCTGTTCCGCGGCAACTCGCGATCGCGACCGGCGGCGGCGAGCGCCGGAGATGCGCCGGGTCGCTCGAGCGCGTCGCGCACGCTCGAAGTCGTCCCGCCGGCAGCCGGCGGGCTGCGCATCACGTATGCGCCGCGCATCGACGGCGACCCCGACGCCGGCGAGATCGTGTGGACCTGGGTCCCCTACGAGGAGAACGACGGCCGCGGCAAGGACCGACCCGTGCTCGTCATCGCCCGGGCGGAGGGAGAGCGGGTCTACGCGGTGCGGCTCACCAGCAAGTCGCACGACGGCGACCGCGACTACCTTCCGATCGGATCGGGAGGCTGGGACAGCAAGGGCCGGCCCTCGTGGATCGACATCGAGCAGGTCTACAGCGTGCACCCCGCCGGCATGCGCCGCGAGGCATCCGCCCTCGACCTGGAGACGTTCGTCAAAGTGGCCTCGGCCCTGCACCAGCGCTATGGCTGGCAGGTCGGGGCGTGACGCGTCCGACGACTCCGATCGTGGGCGGGGCGGGCCCTGACATGCCAAACCGGTATCCCCGATAAGCTCAATTCTCAGGTCGGCGGTGTAGATCCTCGGCCGTCCCCCACCGACGACCGAGGAAGCCTGTGTCCGATCGCCGAATCCCCCTGCGCCCGCGTCTTCTCGCGATCACCCTGATCGCCTCCCTCCTGCTCGTCGGCGTCGGGGCGGGTGCCGCCCACGCCGTGCGCGAGGAGGACAACGTCTCGCCGAACGTGACCAATTACGACGTGCAGGGCAGCAATGCCTACCACGCCTACGCGGCAGAGGGGGAGTGGCTCCACTTCTGGGGCACCACCGGCTCCACGACGATCACCGCTCCCGACGGCACCGTCATCGGGCCCGCCACGGCGAACAGCGCCACGATCTCCACGCCGATCCAGGTGACCGCGGCGACGGCCGGCGTCTGGGTCGTGCAGACCGGCGGCAGCACCAACAGCGAGAGCAGCACCGCCCAGGACTGGTCGTTCGCCGTCTACGACGGCGATCCGGGCTTCACGGGCGGCACCGACCCTCGGGACCAGACCGTCGCGACCGGCGTCAGCGAGATCTCCGGGCGGGTGTGGACCGAGGCATACAACATCAGCCAGAACGGCGGAAGCTCCTATCTGAAGGAGCTCAGCTTCTGGCTGCTCAACGACAGCGGCTACCAGTACGCGCTGACCCTGCGCAACTACAACGGCATCAACTCGAC
>JASGDZ010000309.1:0-3372 GCA_047606835.1 Microbacterium sp.
CCGTGTCGCCGGAGCGCGACCACACGCCGGCGCCGAGGCCGTACAGCGTGTCGTTGGCGATCGAGATCGCGTCGGAGAAGTCGTCGAACGACGTCACCGAGACGACGGGCCCGAAGATCTCCTCCTGGAAGATGCGCATGTCGTTCGTGCCCTCGAACACCGTCGGCGCGACGTAGTAGCCGCCGGACAGCTCTCCGCCCAGGTCCACGCGCTCGCCGCCGGCGAGGAGCTTCGCGCCGCCCTGCTTGCCGATGTCGATGTAGGAGAGGATCTTCTCCAGCTGGTCGTTCGACGCCTGGGCGCCGATCATGGTGCTCAGATCGAGCGGGTTGCCCTGCACGATCTTCGACACCCGGTCGAGCCCGTCGCCGAGGAACTCGTCGTAGATCGAGCGCTGGATGAGCGCGCGCGAGGGGCACGTGCACACCTCGCCCTGGTTGAGGGCGAAGAACGCGAAGCCCTCCAGCGCCTTGTCGTAGTAGTCGTCGCGCGCGCGGGCGACGTCTTCGAAGAACACGTTCGCGCTCTTGCCGCCGAGCTCGAGCGTGACCGGGATGAGGTTCTGCGACGCGTACTGCATGATGAGCCGCCCCGTCGTGGTCTCGCCGGTGAAGGCGACCTTGCGGATGCGCCGGTGCTGCGCGAGCGGGGCGCCCGCCTCGATGCCGAAGCCGTTGACGATGTTCACGACGCCGGCCGGGAGCAGGTCGCCGATGAGCTCGAACAGGAACAGGATGCTCGCCGGCGTCTGCTCCGCCGGCTTGAGCACGACGCAGTTGCCCGCCGCGAGCGCCGGGGCGAGCTTCCACGTCGCCATGAGGATCGGGAAGTTCCACGGGATGATCTGTCCCACGACGCCGAGCGGCTCGTGGAAGTGGTAGGCCACGGTGTCTTCGTCGATCTGGCTGAGCGACCCCTCCTGGGCGCGCAGGACTCCGGCGAAGTAGCGGAAGTGGTCGACGGCGAGCGGGATGTCGGCCGCCAGCGTCTCGCGGATCGGCTTGCCGTTCTCCCACGTCTCGGCGAGGGCGATCTTCTCCAGGTTCGCCTCGATCCGGTCGGCGATGCGGTTGAGGATGATCGAGCGCTCGGCGGGGGTGGTCTTGCCCCATGACGCGAACGCCTCCCACGCCACATCCACGGCGCGATCGACGTCCTCCGCCGTGCCGCGGGCGACCTCGCAGAACGGCTTTCCGGTCACCGGCGTGATGTTCTCGAAGTACTGGCCCTTCACGGGCTCGACGAACTGGCCGCCGATGTAGTGGCCGTAGCGGGATCGGTACTCGGCCTTCGCGCCGGGCTGCCCCGGGGCGGCGTAGGCGGTCGCGACCTGTTCTTCGACGATGGTCATGGTGTCTCCTTCGACGGGTGCGACTGCGGGCGTCGCGCTTGGCGCCGAGGGTAGGCCCGCCTACGTTGCATGAGGTTGCAGCGCCTCCTCCGGTCGCGCAGCGAGGGAGCGAAGCGACCGGCTCGCTCAACGACCGGATGCCGCCAGGCGCTCCAACCGGGCCACGACTCCGGCGCGCCGGGGCGAGCGCGGCGGCAGCAGCTGCAGGCACAGCCGCAGGACGCCCTCGTCCCAGGCGGCGGCCTGCGTGTCGGCGTAGGCCAGCAGCACGTCGGCCGACGCCTCGGTCATGAGCGCCTCCCGCAGCGCCGAGGCCACCGCATCCCTGAACTCCTCCACGCCCGGGGCGACCGACTCCGGAAGCACGGGCCCGCGGTAGGCCGCGAGCGCGACGCGATGCGCGCCCCGGTCGAGCAGCGACAGCATCTGATGCGCGTCGGTCTCGATCTCGCCGCCCAGCCGGTACGGTCTCGACTCCGGCGCGAGCGCCGGCGCGACGCGTTCGAGCACCTTGCGCAGCCGCACCATCTCGGCGCGCAGGGTGACGGTCGCACCGCCCTCGGCCTCGCCGTAGACGAGCTCGCCCAGCCGCTCGGCGGACAGGCCCTGCCGGTGCGTGGCGAGCATGAGCAGCAGCTCGGCGTGCCGGCCGGAGAGCTCGCTGACGTGCTCCGCGCCGTCGGCGATCACCTCGAGCAGGGCGCGGTCGCGCCCCAGCACGCGCAGGGTGACCCGGCCGGTGTCGGCCGGCGGCACGCGGTGCCCTCCGCGCCTGGGCGGCTGCGTGCGCGCCTGCAGGCGGGCCAGGAGCAGCTCGCCCTCGACGGCGCGGGCCGTGGCATCCACCAGCAGCTGGGCCTGCGGCGTCGCCGCCTGGTCGCCGCCGGTGACGTCGATGACGCCCACGATCCGCCGGGTCTGCGGGTCGTGCACCGGCGCGGCGGTGCACGACCACGGCTGCACCAGCCGGTTGAAGTGCTCCGCGCCGTGGATCTGCACGGAGCGGTCGAGCCGCAGCGCCGTTCCGGGTGCGGCCGTGCCGACGGCATCCTCCGACCAGTCCGTCCCGGGGACGAAGCCCATGTCCCCCGTCAGCGCGCGCACGCGACGGTCGCCCTCCACCCACAGGAGCCTCCCGGCGGCGTCGCCGATCGCGACGACCACGCCGGACTCCTCCGGCTCGCCGGGGATCAGCAGGCCCCGGATCATGTCGATCACGCCGGCGAGGGGATGCTGCCGCCGCTGCTCCTCGAGCTCCTCGGCCGTGAGCCGCACCGGCGGCTGCCCCTCGACCCCGACGAGGAGGTCGAGCGAACGCCGCCAGCTCTCCCGCACGATGCCGCGCACGTCCTGCAGCCGCGGATCGCCGACGTTGCCCCGCACGAACTCCTCGTGAGCGCGCTCGATCAGCAGGCGCGAGGTCTCGGGGTGCCCCGGACGTGCTGGCGACCACGGCGACGACATGGCGGCTCCGTTCCACGTTGACGGTGCTCGGCTTCAGTGTAGGCGCCCGGCGCCGCCGTGTCGCGGGCCTCGGACGGGCCCGCCGTTCAGACGAGCATCAGGATGCCGGCGGTGACCGCTCAGCCGGCGACGGCGCCTCGCCGCCTCCGCATCCTTCGACGATCGAACTGACCCCGTCGGCGCCTCTCACGCGCGCAGCGCGCCGTCGACCGCCGCGGTCAGCGACAGGAAGCGGGCGTTGCGCGGCAGGTCCTCCACGAGCACCGCGTCGCCCGCACAGTCCGCGAGCGGCACCTGCCAGTTCGGGTACTCCCGGTGCGTGCCCGGCTGGTTCTGCACGCGGCGTTCGCCGACGGCATCCACCAGCGCCACGCCCAGGAGCAGAGCGGGGGATGCCGCGATCAGCACGTCGAGCGCCTCGACGATCTCCTGCTCCCCGGCGTCGGCGCCGATGAGCCCGCGGTCGCGCAGCACCCGCAGCATCTCCTCGCGCTCGGCATCCGCCTCGCGCAGCACGTCCTCGACGGGCTGCTCCAACAGCCCCAGTCGCGCGCGCA
>JASGDZ010000310.1:0-44522 GCA_047606835.1 Microbacterium sp.
CGATGATGGAACGGCGGGCACGAGGCGTCCAGTTGATGCATGAGTTCTTCACACAACCGTGGTTAACAGCCCTCGTGCCCGCCCCGACGTTAACGCGCCGCGATCAGCACCTATCCGCGCGACCTCTAAGCAGATACCCCGTACTTGTCTACGACTAATGCCAGTCTTCGACGGACCATCGGCGAACCTACTTGATTCCGCTTGCGGACACCGACTGCACGAAGTAGCGCTGCAACAACAGGATCATGACCATGGGGATGGCGATGAACATCGTGGCGCCCGCGAACAAGGCGCCGTAGTTGACCCCGTTCGCGGTGATCATGTTCGCCAACGAGATCGGGGCGAGCACATGCGAGTTGTCGGTGCCGACGAGAAGCGGCCAGACATACGCCTGCCATTGGAACAGGAAGAGCGAGAGGCCGGCCCCGATCAGCACCGGCTTCGAATTCGGCAGATAGATCCGCCAGAATATTCCAGGCCAGCCAAGTCCGTCTATGCGCGCCGCTTCGGACAGCTCCCCGGGAATCGTCAAGAAGAAGGCACGGATGAGCAGGATCGCCATCCCGTTGCCGAGCCCGGGCAGGATGAGTCCCGTGTAGGTGTTGATCAGACTCCAGTCGCGAAAGATGCTCGCCAAGGGGATGGCGATGGCATCGAACGGAATGAGGAAGCTGATGAGGACCACCACGAAGATGAGGTTCTGCCCCCGGAACGGAATCACAGAGAGCGCAAAGGCAGCTGTCGTGCACACAAACAGGCCGATGACTACCGTGACCCCGGCGACGACGATCGAGTTGCCCAGCGCCTGACCGAAGCCGGCGCGGAGGGCGACCGCATAGTTTTCGAGGTCGAGGTCGGTGGGGATGAGCGCCTGGATGCTCAGCGGGCTGAGATACGAGAAGATCTCGGTGGAGGACCGCGTCGAGTTCACGACGATCCACCACACAGGGATCACGAAGAGCAGGCCGACGACCGCTTGCGCGGCGCGCCGTGCGATGCCCCGCCGCTGGCGAGATCGCTCACCCGCGCTCGGAACGGCTTGCTCAGACCGAGCGACGGACATCAGTGGCGCCCCTTCATGAATCGGAACTGAAGAGTGATGATGCCTAGCGCCAGCAGCACGAGGACGACCACCTCAGCAGCCGCGTGTGTAGGGTCTCGCAGGGTGTAGGCCCGCTGGTAGATCTCATACATGAGGAGGTTCGTCGAACCGCTGGGGCCACCGCTGGTCAGGATCTGCACCGGGGCGAAGAGGACGAGATGAACTCCCGTCGCAGCGACCAGCATGAACAGCAGCTGGCTACGCACGAGAGGTACCGTGATCGACAGATGTTTGCGCCACGCACCGGCGCCGTCCAGGGCCGCCGCCTCGTAGATCTCTTCCGGTATCTCGTTGATCGCCGCGATGAGGAACAGCATCCAGAACCCGGCGCCGATCCAGCCGATCATCACGATGATCGACATGAGCGCCTGGCTCTGCGACGCCAGGAATTGCTGCGTGGGCAGTCCGAGCGCTTTCAGCAGTGCGTTCGCTGGGCCCTTGGGCTGGTAGATCACTCCCCAGATGATCGCGGCGGTCGCCGCAGGAATCGTCACGGGAATGATCACGAGAGCTCGGAAGAAGCCTGACCACCGCGTTGCCCGGATGTAGAGAAGCGCCACCATGAAGGCCACGAAGATGATCAGGGGATTCAAGATCAAGGAGAAGAGCACCGTCACCTTGACTGACCCCCAGAACGACGAGTCGCCGAAGAGATCGCCGTAGTTCTCGAAGCCGATGAATCGCGGAGTCGGATTGAGGATCGTCGTGCGTTGCAGGCTCTGGACCACGATGGACCCCGCCGGCACGAGCCTCGTCACGAACAGCGCCACCAAGGCGGGAAGCAGAAAGGCCGCCGCCGCCACGAGGTGTGACAGGTGGAAGCGGCGGCGGGACGACCACCGCCCGCGCCGTCCCGCCGTCGCTTCAGACATCACACGCTCCTGACTGAGTCCCCGGACCGGTCGTCACGTGGCACGCCCATCACTGCAGGTTCTTCCACTGGTCGAGGATCGTCGTGTTGGCCTGCTCGAGTCGAGCCTCGACGGGTGAGCCGTTGACGATGTCACCGATGGCGAGGTTCATCTCCGTCTGGAACTGCGGGAACCCGACACTTGCCGGAGGCAGGGTCGCGGTGTTCTCGATCTCGTATTCGATCAGGTCCGCCGCGCCGACGCCGTTCGGTCCAGCCTTGGCCTCCAGGCCGGCCAGCATGTCGGAGCGCCCCTCGCTGTTGGAGGTGATGTTGCCCGAGCCGATGCCCATCTGCGCACTGCCCTCCTTGGTCAGGGCCGCGTATTCCATGAACTGCTGAGCGGCTTCCCGCACGGAAGAGTTCGGATTGACCCCGATGTTCCAGCTGATGTTGGGGGTCTTCGGGGTCCCGCCCTCCCAGTACGGCATCGGCGCGATACCCCACTCGGCGGTGCCCGCCGCATAGGTCGGCAGGACCCAAGTGCCTCCGATCATGTAGGCCAGCGAACCTGAAGCGAAGAGCTGGTCGTTCTGGCCGTATCCGATGCTCCTGGGGCTGATGCCGGCGGCGAACAAGTCCGCATACCACTGCATGACCGAGGTCCACTCAGGTGTGGTGATGTCGAGCTCCAGGCCATCCTGGCCACCGATGCCTGCGGTGCCGCCCGCGGACTCCACGATGGGCTCGAACTGGTAGTACGCCGTGGGCTGCTGGATGATCAGCCCGTACTGCGCACCGGCCTCCTGAGCAGCCGTCGCGTCGGCGGTGACCTGCTGCCACGTCAGCCGCTCTTCCGGGTCGATCGACGGCAACGGGATGCCTGCATCCTCCAGCAGCGTCTTGTTGTAGTACATCAGCTGCATCGACATGTACATCGGCAGCGCGTACAGCGTGTCGTCGTAGACACCGCTCTCGTACACCTGCTCCGAGACGACCTGCTTCACCTGATCGGCGAGGTCACTCTGATCGGCGAGGAATCCCTGCGCGGCGTATTGGATGGCGTTCACCTGCTCGACGAGGTAGACGTCGACCTGGTTGTTCGCAGCCAGCCGCTGCTGAAGGGTGGGGTTGTAGTTCGCGAACGGGATCTGGGTGTACTCGATGGTGATGTCCGGGTGGAGCTCCTCGAAGTCCGCGATCACCGTCTCGTAAGCCTCGGCGGGGTCGGTCGCCGAGAAGTGCACGACCTGTTCGGTTCCCTCGGATTCGCCGCCGGTACCTGCCGAAGAGCAGCTGGTCACGAGCACAAGCGCGGCGGCCACGGTTGATAGCACCGCAGTTCGACGTCTGGCATTCATAGAAACATCCTCATTTCTGTGAGAGGTGACAAGACTCAAAGTCGAATCGTTTTCAGTTGACTCCGCCACACGCTAGCAGCGCCTCTACAGAGCGTCAATCCCCTATTCCAAGCGAAAGATTCCCGACCAGCGACACCCGAGCGGGCCTTGTGCACCTCGTCCACCTTGTGGCAAACTGCAAACGATTCGATCTGGGAGTCCGATGCCAACCATCCAGGATGTCGCCGAGCGTGCCGGCGTTGCGGCGTCGACCGTGTCGCGCTATCTGAGCGGACACCCGGTCCGATCAGCGCCGCTCATCGAGAAAGCCATCACCGACCTCGACTTCCGGCCGAACAGCGCCGCACGATCCCTTCGTTCCGGGCTGCATCACTGCGTGGCCATGATCGTTCCGGACGTGACGAACCCCTTCTTCGCATCCGTCCTGAAGGGCATAGAGAGCAGGGCGAGCCGTGAGCGTCTGCTCGTGCTCGTCGGAAACAGCGACGAGGACTCCGTCAAGGAGGCCGCTCTCGTGCGGGAGTTGTCCGCCCGGGCGGACGGACTGATCATCGGGCCGGTCAAAGAGGGGCCGGAGTCTCGCGAGCACCTTGCGGGGCTCGACATTCCCGTGGTGTTCATCGATCGCGGAGTCGACCTCGAGCAGCCGTTCGATTCCGTCATGGTCGACAACCAGTCCGGCATGCGCCAGGCGGTAGGACACCTCGTCCACCTCGGACACACTCGTATCGCCGCGATCCACGGTCCCGGGGACTCCACGCCGGGTCGGACCCGCATCGAGGCGTTCCACCAGGCGCTCCGAGAACGCGGCATCCCGATCCACGACGACTACAACGTGATCAAGGACTTCCGGACCCTCGGCGGCTACGAAGGGATGATGGCGCTGTGGGCGTTGCCTGAGCGCCCGACTGCTGTCATCACGTCGAACAACCTCATGACGGCCGGCGCGCTCACCGCCCTGCGAGAGATGGCGGTCCGGGTGCCCCATGACATCTCGATCATCGGTTTCGACGATCAGCCCCTCGCCCCGCTGCTCGACCCGCCCCTCACCGTGCTTCGCCGGGACGAGGTCGAGCAGGGCAGACTGGCCGCCGACCTTCTGATCGCACGACTTCGCCACGACAGGCAGCGGGAGCACAGCTCGCTCGTGCTGCCCATCGACCTCGTCATTCGCGCCTCCACCGGCGCTCCTCCCCATACCAGACCCCGGCCGTAATCGTGAGGATCAACGAATGCCAGGATTAGATCCGAGCGCGCACACTTCCGGAACTGTGATCGTCGTCGGCAGCATCACCTTCGACGTGTCCACGATCTCTGCTCGGCTCCCGGCCGCGGGAGAAACCGTGCTGGGGTCGGATGCCTTCACCGCACTCGGTGGGAAAGGCGCCAATCAGGCGGTCGCCGCAGCACGATCGGGGGCGCGGGTGTCCATGGTCGGCGCGGTCGGCGACGACATGTTCGGCTCATTCGTGCTCGGCCAGCTGCGCCAGGCCGAGGTCGACGTCGATGCGATCTCGACGCACCCCGGAGCCACGGGACTCGCGCACATCCGGATCGATGCGGCGGGGCAGAACAACATCGTGATGGTCCCCGAGGCCAACTCCCTGCTCACACAGAGCGACGTCGAGACGGCGCTCGGGCGGCTGGCGGAGCAGGACGCGGTCTTACTGACGCAGTTCGAGATCGAGCCGCCCGTCGCGATCGCCGCGATGATCGCCGCACGTCGGCGCGGCATGTCGGTCATACTCGACCCCGCTCCATGGGTCGAGACTCCCGACGACGTCTGGCAACTCGTCGATGTGGTGACGCCCAATGAAACCGAGGCCTCGAAGTACACCGGGTTCGAGGTCGTCGACCATGCAAGCGCTGAGGTGGCAGGACGCTGGTTCTGCGACCGTGGGGTCACCACGGCCATTGTCACGCTGGGCGCGAACGGCGCGGTGGTGACCACCGCCGACGGCACCGCCCACCATGCGGCGATCGAGGTTTCCGCCGTCGACAGCACGGCCGCGGGCGACACCTTCACCGGGTTTCTCGGTGCTGCGCTTGCCGCGGGCGAGCCGGTCGAAGCCGCTGTCACCCGGGCCATGCATGCCGCAGCGATCAGCGTGACTCGGCACGGCGCTTCCTCGAGCATCCCCACCGCCGACGATGTGTCGGCATTCATGCAGTCAGGACTCTCCTCATGACACCGGCCCCTTGCTCTCCACTCGGCCCGTCCTCGTGTGCCGCCTTTCCCCTCGGCGGAATCGGCACGGGCACCGTATCCGTCGGCGCGCGCGGAGACATGCGCGACTGGGAGATCAGCAACCGCCCGGACAAGGGCTCCTGGCTGCCGCTGTCGTTCTTCGTCCTGCGCGCGGCAACGGTCGACGGCGAGGGTGTCGCCGCACGAGTGTTGGAGGGCCCGATCCAACCGCCGTACGAAGGCGACTCGGGCTACCGAAAGGGCATCCTTGCCGGGCTGCCACGGATGGCGACGAGCGAGATGGTCGGCGAGTACCCGATCGCACGGATCACGTTCGCCGACCCCGATCTCCCGGTGACGGTCGAGTGGGAGGGCTTCACTCCGTTCATCCCGCTCGACGCTGACGATTCCGGTATCCCGGGCGCCTACTGGCGCTACACGGCGACCAACACGAGCGACGCGGACGTCGCGGTGAGCATCGCGGGGCTCCTCGCGAACCCCATCGCTACCGACGGCAGGGACCTGTTCCACGGCGTCCAGTACCACGGCACGCCGACCGTCGCCGAGATAGACCACCCGGGTCTGGCGGGCGTCCAGTTCGGGACGACGCTGGCCGACGACGACGTGAACTTCGGAACCTGTGTACTCGCCGCATCGGACGCGACCGTGACGACGATCCCGCGCTGGCCCGCGAACACCTGGGGCGACGGTGCCCAACACTTCTGGGACACGTTCCTGCGCCAGGGGCACGTTGCCGACATGTTCCCGCCCGAGCTCATCGCCCAGATCGAAGGCCGAAACCCGTTTCCCTTCACCCAGGCCGTCGGCGGCGTGTGCAGCGAGCAGACCATTCCCCCCGGCGCCAGTGCGACGTTCGAGTTCGTCCTCGCGTGGCACACGCCGAACCGGTCGCGAGCGTGGGAGGGGAACATCGGGCTGCCCAACACCCACCGAGATCAGGTGGTCCGCAACTTCTACTCACGTCGTTATCCCCATGCACTGAGCGTGGCCATCGACCTCGTAGAGCGTCGAGCGAGCCTAGAAGAGCAGACGCGTGCGTTTCACGCCGCCGTCCACGGCAGCACACTGCCCGCCGTCGTGCGGGACGCCGTGGCGTCGAACCTGGCGGCGCTGCGCAGCACCACCTGCTTCCGTCTCGACGACGGATCGCCAGACGGTGTCTTCGCCGGCTGGGAGGGCAGCCTCGACCACGCGGGAAGCTGCGAAGGCACGTGCACGCACGTCTGGAACTACGCGCAGAGTGCGGCTCACCTGTTCCCCGTCTTGGAGCGCAGCGCGCGCCGCATCGAATTCCTCCACGAGGTGGAGCCCGACGGCAAGATGCGCTACCGCGGCAACACCGTCTTCGGAGGCGAACCGTGGGACTATCACGCAGCCGTGGACGGGCAGCTGGGCACGATCGTACGGCTCTACCGCGAGTACCTGTCGAGCGGAGACGAAGACTTCCTCCGGGAGTTGTGGCCTTCGGCGGTCCGTGTTATCGACTACGTCTTCACCCACTGGGACACCGACGGCGACGGCATCCTTGATGGTGAGCAGCACAACACCTACGACATCGAGTTCTACGGCCCGAACCCGCTGTCCAACGTGATGCTCCTGGCCGCTCTGCGTGCCGCATCCCAGATGGCCGCCCATGTGGGAGACGAAGCTCTCGCGGATCGGTATGCGGCACAGGCCTCCGCCAGCAGCGCACGCATCGACGCGATGCTGTACAACGGCGAGTACTACGAGCAGCGCTTGGAAGATGTTGACAGCGCGCCGTATCAGTTCGGAGTCGGCTGCCTGTCGGATCAGCTCTTCGGCCAGACGCTGGCCCACCTCACCGGACTTGGCCATCTGCTCCCGGCCGATCATGTCAGAAGCGCCCTGCAGGCTGTCGTTCGATACAACTCCGTCGATTCGGTGCGGGCGCAGGTCAATGTCCAACGCACCTACGCGATCAACGACGAGGCGGGACTGCTGCTGTGCTCATGGCCCCGCGGCGGACGCCCCAGACTCCCCTTCGTCTATAGCGACGAGGTGTGGACGGGTGTGGAGTACCAAGTGGCCACGTGCTTGATCTACGAGGGCTGCGTCGAGGAGGCGCTGCGCATCGTCGCTGCGGTCCGGGCGCGCTACGACGGGACTCACCGCAACCCGTGGAATGAGATCGAGTGCGGAAACCACTACGTCCGTTCGATGGCCAGCTGGGGACTCGTGCCGGCCATGAGCGGCAGCCACTGGGACGCGCCGCAACGGACAATCGCACTTGCACCGCGTGCCGAACTGTTCGACGCCGACGGGGTCGCTGACTTCCCGGTGACGATGGGACATGCGTGGGGTCGCGTCCGCATCTGCGCGGAAGGAGCCGCGCTGACAATCCTGGGCGGCAACACGGCAGCAGCCCGCATCGTCTTGACCATGCCTTTTGGGCGACAAGAGGTCACCGTTGTCCCAGCGCACACCGCGTTGACGGCCGGAACGACGATAACCATCCGCTGAGCGCTCCGGCACTGACCCGAGCAGAGGGAACGATCACACATGGCGAACAAGGGATGTCCCGCTCTCGATGGCGACGACGGCGTCGTCGTCGGCATTCAGCGGAACGTGGACGCAACGGAGGCTGTGACCGCCCCCGGCGGGCGCCCCGGTGATGGACGAAAGGCAGCACAGTGAGCACGTCGATGTCCGACCGAGTCGTCGCGATCACCGGAGCCGCGTCGGGGATCGGCCACGCCTGTGCCGCGACGATGATCGGCGAAGGCGCCACCGTCGTCCTCATCGACCGCGACGCCGAGCGCCTCGATGCAGCCTGTGCGGAGCTCGGCCCTCAGGCCATGCCGCTGGTCGTCGATCTTCTCGACACCGGGCAGGTGTCTGGGCTGTTGGCGAGGATCCTCGACGTGGCGGGATCCCTCGATGTGCTTCACGTCAATGCGGGTGCATACGTCGGCGGCGCGGTCGCCGACGGCGATCCCGACGAGTGGGATCGAGTGCTCGCACTCAACAACGCGGCGGCCTTCCGCTGTGCCCGCGCCGTGCTACCCTACCTGATCGAGCGGGGGACGGGCGACCTCTTGTTCACCAGTTCGGTAGCCGGAGTGGTGCCTGTGGTGTGGGAGCCCATCTACACCGCGTCGAAGTTCGCCGTGCAGGCATTCGTGCACAGCACTCGACGCCAGGTTTCCCCTTACGGGGTGCGCGTCGGTGCAGTCCTTCCGGGGCCCGTGGTCACCGCTCTCCTGGACGACTGGCCGTCGGAGAAGAAGCAGGAGGCCTTGGCCGCCGGCAGCCTGCTGCAACCCGACGATGTCGCTCAGGCAGTGCTGTTCATGGTGACACGCCCGCGCAACGTGGTCGTTCGCGACCTGGTGATCCTACCTCACAACGTGGACCTGTGATATGAGGATCACCGGTGCCAGCGACACGACGGCATGGCCGGGCGCGCTGCAGGATGCAGTTTCTGACGACAGTCGGTTGCGCCGGTTCCTGCACAGCCTCCCCGGGGTCGACCCCGTCGGCCTGGAGTCGCGGACGGCGACGCTGGCCACCCGGTCGATCAAGAAGGCGTCGAAATTGCGCGCCTTGGACCTGGCCATCTCCATGGTCGACCTGACGACACTGGAGGGGGCGGACACCGCCGGGAAGGTCCGCTCGCTGGCCGCGAAGGCGCGCCGCCCCGACCCGGAGTTCCTCGGCACGCCCAACGTCGCGGCCGTCTGCGTCTACCCGGACATGGTTGCGACGGCCGTCGAGGAACTGCACGGCACGGGGATCGGCATCGCGTCGGTGGCCACAGCCTTCCCCGCCGGTCGCGCGTCACTGCGGATCAAGCTCGCCGATGTCGCGGACGCGATCGACGCGGGCGCGACCGAAGTGGACATGGTGATCGACCGGGGCGCGTTCCTATCCGGCAACTACGGCAAGGTGTTCGAGGAGATCGTCGCGGTCCGGCAGGCCTGCGGTGACACCCGACTGAAGGTCATCCTGGAGATCGGCGAACTGGGCACTTACGACAACGTCCGCCGAGCAAGCTGGCTGGCGCTGCTCGCGGGTGGCGACTTCGTCAAGACCTCCACCGGGAAGATCTCCCCGGCGGCGACCCTGCCCGTCACTCATGTTCTGCTCCAAGCGGTTCGCGACTTCTACGACGTCACCGGCATCCAGCGAGCGGTGAAACCGGCCGGCGGCATCCGCACGGCGAAGGACGCCATCCGATACCTGGTGGCTGTGCGCGAGGTCGCGGGGCCACGCTGGCTGGATCCCCACTGGTTCAGATTCGGCGCGTCGAGCCTCCTCAACGACCTGGTGCTGCAGCGCCGCACCCAAACCCAGGGCCACTACAGCGGTCCGAACTACGTGACGGTGGACTGATGGCGAAGACGAGAACCGCGGCGACGACCCAGGCGGCACGGACTGATGCCGGGATCGACTGGGAGTACGCGCCGGCACTCGAGAGCGCGGCGATCGGTCGGATCAAGGACCGCTACCAGCTGTTCGTCGGCGGTGAGTTCGTCGACGGCCGCGGCACCGACCTGATCACCGTCAATCCGGCCACCGGCCGGCGGCTGGCCTCGGTCACGACGGCCACCGAGGCGGATGTGGACACCGCGGTCGCCGTGGCACGCAAGGCTTTCGACGATGTGTGGTCGGTCATGCCAGGAGCCGAGCGGGGCAAGTACCTGTTCCGGATCGCCCGCGGCATCGCCGAGCGCGCGCGCGAACTGGCGGTGGTCGAGAGCCTGGACAACGGCAAGCCGATCCGCGAGTCCCGGGATGTCGACGTACCCACCGCGTCCGCGCACTTCTTCTACCATGCGGGTTGGGCCGACAAACTGGCGCATGCCGGCTACGGCCCGGACCCGAAGCCGCTGGGCGTCGCCGGCCAGGTCATCCCGTGGAACTTCCCACTGCTGATGGCGGCGTGGAAGATCGCCCCGGCGCTGGCCGCGGGGAACACGGTCGTCATAAAGCCCGCAGAGACCACGCCACTGTCGATCCTGGTGCTCGCGGAGATCATCGCCGATGCCGGGCTGCCGCCCGGAGTGGTGAACATCCTGCCGGGTGACGGCGACGTCGGGGCGGCGCTGGTGAACCATCCGGGCATCGACAAGGTCGCCTTCACCGGGTCCACCGAAGTCGGCCGCCGGATCCAGGCCGACCTGGCCGGCACGGGCCGCAGACTCACCCTGGAACTGGGCGGCAAGGCGGCGAACATCGTCTTCGACGATGCCCCGATCGATCAGGCCGTCGAGGGCATCGTCAACGGCATCTTCTTCAACCAGGGTCATGTCTGCTGCGCCGGAAGTCGTCTGCTGGTACAGGAGTCCGTGGCAGACGAGGTGATCGCGCGGCTCTACGACCGGATCGCCACCCTTCGGATCGGCGACCCGCTGGACAAGAACACCGACATCGGCGCGATCAACTCCGCGGAGCAGCTCGACCGCATCCGGGCGCTCAGCGACGCCGGCGACGCCGAGGGTGCGGCGCGATGGACCTCTCCGTGTCCGGTCCCGGATGACGGGTTCTTCTTCCCGCCCACGGTGTTCACGAACGTCTCCCAGGCCATGCGCATCGCCCGAGAGGAGATTTTCGGGCCGGTGCTCTCGGTCCTCACCTTCCGCACCCCCGACGAGGCGATCGCCAAGGCCAACAACACGCCGTACGGCCTGTCGGCGGGGATCTGGACGGAGAAGGGCTCGCGCAGCTTCGGAATGGCCGATGCAATGCGGGCCGGGGTCGTCTGGGCGAACACCTTCAACCGATTCGACCCGACCGCCGCGTTCGGCGGCTACCAAGAGTCCGGCTTCGGGCGCGAGGGCGGTCGCTGCGGCCTGGCCGCCTACCTGGACACGGAGGACGAGTGAGCATGTCCGTGGAATCCGCGAGCCCCCGGATCACCGTGGCGAAGACCTACAAGCTGTTCGTCGGGGGCGTCTTCCCGCGCAGCGAGTCCGGCCGCACTTACCAGGTGACCGATGCCAAAGGCGCCTTCCAAGCCAATGCCGCGCTGGCATCCCGCAAGGACGCCCGTGATGCAGTGCTCGCCGCCCGCAGGGGCACCGCAGCCTGGTCGGCGTCCACAGCCTACAATCGCGGCCAGGTGATCTACCGGATCGCGGAGATGCTGGAAGGCCGCCGGGACCAGTTTTCCGCCCTCGTCGCTGCCGGTGAAGGCGTCCGGCCGGCGGTCGCGCAGCAGCAGGTCGACGCCGCCATCGACCTGCTGGTCCACTACGCCGGCTGGACCGACAAGCTGGCCGCCGTGTTCGGTAGCGCGAATCCTGTTGCGGGCCCCTACTTCTCGTTCACCGTTCCGGAGCCGACCGGAGTCGTGGCCGCAGTCGCACCGCAGTATGACTCGCTAGCGGGCCTGGTCGGCGTGGTCGCGCCGATCATCGCCTCGGGCAATGCCGTGGTGGTGCTCGCCTCGACGACCCGACCGCTGCCAGCCGTCACGCTCGGCGAGGTGCTGGCGACCTCCGATCTGCCAGCCGGAGTCGTCAACATCCTCACGGGTGAGGCGGCGGAGATCATGCCACACCTGGCTGCACACGGGGACGTCAACGCTCTGGACCTGACGGGGTGCGACGGGCAGTTGCGCACCGAACTGGCCACGGCCGCGTCAGGGACGATCAAGCGAGTGTACGTGCCTCGGGCGCCCGACGCTGCGCGCCCGGCAGTGCGGCGGACTGGGACAGTCCCGGGGACCGCGCGGCTGCGGGCTTTCCTCGAGCACAAGACGGTCTGGCATCCGACGGGTGCTGTCTCGCTGGCCGGCGGCGGCAGCTACTGACCTGCCGGCGAAACGCTCCAGGCGTGCGCGTCCGGGCTCCGCCGAGGCCCGCTCACTGTCTATGCGCCTCAGCGGCGCGCACATCGGTGTGCGCGAAGTCGTCGCCGACGAAGAGCAGCGGCTCCCCCGTGACGACGGCAAGCGCGTAGGCGAAGCAGTCGCCGTAGTTGAGCCGCGCCGGATGCCCGCTCCCTCTTCCGTAGCGACGATATGCGTCTCGCGCGATGCGCGCCTGTTCGACGGTGACGGGTTCGACAGTGACCTCCGCGAGTGCCAGCAGCTCCTCGAACTCGTGCTGCATGACGATCGAGCGGCTGTCGACGACGATGCCCGCCTCCACCCAGTTCGCGACGGACATCCGACACTGTTCCGACAGCAGAAGCTCGCTGCACTCCGCGGCCTGGGACTCGCCCTGAACGACGGCGATCAGCGCTGAGCTGTCGACGATCATCGCGGCAGTCCGGTTCGCTCGTCGTAGAGATCCTCCACACGGGCGACGCCCCGCGTGGGTTCCGTCTCCTCCCGCCGGAACCGCTCTCCGATCTCGCGCATGCGCTCCAGGCGGCGCTGCCGGTCCGCCGCGAGCGGATCCACCCCGCGAGCACGCAAGAACAGTTCCAGCGCCTGCTCGATCGCGCTCACCTGGGACGTGCCGGCGAGTTGAGCGGCCTCACGTGCCAGCATGTGCACGCGATCGTTCTTGATGTTGAGCGCCATGGTGTAAAGATACCGCGTGATAATGGTGTACTACACCTTTTGCGGCAGCATCGCCCCGGCGAAGAACCGCTGGGCGACGGCCAGGCTCTCCGTGGTGACCTCGGCGCGAAGGCGATGCCGCCGCATCCGGATCGCCCCTCAGACCTCCACCGGCACGGCGGAGACCGTGCGGTCGATCGTGAACTGCCCGACGACGCGCGTGCCGTCGTAGAGCACGGCGGTCTGCCCCGGCGCGACGCCGTCGAGCGGCGCGTCGGGCCGCACCGTCACGATCCCGTCGGCGACGGCCGCCCGTGCGGGCACGGGGTCGGCGTGCGCGCGGATCTGCACGTCGCAGTCGAATTCGTCGGCTGTCGGCGGACGCCCGGCCCAGCTGAACCGCTCCCCCGCGATCTCGGCGATCGCCAGCGCCTCCTTCGGACCGACGACGACGGTGTTCGACGCGGGCCGCACCTCCAGCACGAAGCGCGGCTTGCCGTCGGCGGCGGGCACGCCAAGCCTCAGCCCGCGGCGCTGGCCCACGGTGAAGGCGTGCGCGCCCTCGTGCACCCCGACCACCGCGCCCGTGCGATCGATGACGTCGCCCGTCGCGGTGCCGACGCGCTCGGCGAGCCAGCCGCGCGTGTCGCCGTCGGGGATGAAGCAGATGTCGTGGCTGTCGGGCTTGTGCGCGACGGTGAGCCCGCGCGCCTCCGCCTCCGCGCGGACGAGAGCCTTCGACGGCGTCTCCCCGAGCGGGAACCACGTGTGCGCGAGCTGTTCGGCCGTGAGCACGCCGAGCACGTAGGACTGGTCCTTCGCGGCATCCGACGCACGGTGCAGCTCGATCGACCCGTCGGCCGCGGTGCGCACAGTCGCGTAGTGGCCGGTGCACACGGCGTCGAAGCCCAGCTCGAGGGCACGATCGAGCAGGGCCGCGAACTTGATCCGCTCGTTGCAGCGCATGCACGGGTTCGGCGTGCGCCCGGCGCGGTACTCGGCGACGAAATCGTCGATCACGTCGTCACGGAAGCGCTCGGAGAAGTCCCACACGTAGAACGGGATGCCGAGCCGGTCCGCCGCGCGGCGCGCGTCCATGGCGTCCTCGATGGTGCAGCAGCCGCGGCTGCCGGTGCGCAGCGTGCCGCCGGCGCGCGACAGCGCGAGGTGCACGCCGACGACGTCGTGCCCCGCCTCGACAGCGCGCGCGGCCGCGACGGCCGAGTCCACGCCGCCGCTCATCGCCGCCAGGATCCGCATCGGACCAGTCTACGAGCGCCTCCGGCACGGCGGATCTCGATACACCGCCCGCTCCGCGGACGCCACTCGATCACCGGTCGATACACCGCCCGCTCCGCGGACGCCACTCGATCACCGGTCGACACACCGCCCGCTCCGCGGACGCCACTCCATCACCGGTCGATACACCGCCCGCTCCGCGGACGGCACTCGATCACCGGTGGGTGGCGCCGGACGCGGCGCGCGCCCGCGCGACCGCGTCCGGCAGCGCGGCGAGCAGCGCGGCGACATCCGCCTGGGTCGTCGTGCGGCCGAGAGTCATCCGCAACACCTGACGCGCCTCGGCATCCGTGCGCCCCAGCGCGAGCACGACGTGGGAGGGCTCGGGCACGCCCGCCTGGCAGGCCGATCCGGTCGAGACGGCGATTCCGGCCCGGTCGAGGAGGAACAGCAGCGTCTCGCCGCTCGCGCCGGGGAACAGCACGTGCGCGTTGCCCGGCAGGCGATCGACGGGGTCGCCCAGCAGCTCGGCACCCGGGACCGCCGCGAGCACCCCCCGCACGAGCTTCTCCCGCAGCGCCCGCAGCCGCCCCGACTCGGCGGCGAGCTCGGCGACGGCCAGCTCGGCCGCGACCGCGAACGCCGCCGCACCGGCGACGTCCTGCGTGCCCGAGCGCAGTCCGCGCTGCTGGCCGCCGCCGTGCGCCAGCGCCGTCATGCGTGCCGCGCGCGACACCACGAGCGCGCCGACCCCGATCGGCCCGCCCACCTTGTGCGCCGACACGCTCAGCGCGACGAGCCCGCCGGCTCCGGCGGCATCCGCCCGCCAGCGTCCGAACGAGACCGGCACATGGCCGAACGCGGCCACCGCATCCAGGTGCAGCGGGATGCCGGCATCCGCCGCCGCGGCGGCCAGCCCGGCCGCGTCGTCGACCGTCCCGACTTCGTTGTTCGCCACGAGCGCCGTCGCGAGGGCCGCGCCGGGGAGCGCGTCGGCGAAGACGGGCACCCGGATGCGGCCCACCGCGTCGAGCGGCACCGCGCGCACCGCCGCGCCCTCCTCGGATCGCAGCCACTCCACGGCGTCGAGCGTCGCGTGGTGCTCTCCGTCGGGCAGCACCACGGCCGAGCGGCCCGGCGAGCGCGCCCACCACAGTCCCTTCAGCGCGAGGTTGGCCGACTCCGTGCCCCCCGAGGTGAGCACGACCTCGACGGGGTCGCAGTCCAGCGCCGCCGCGAGGCGCTCCCGCGCGTCCTCCAGCACCCGACGTGCGGCCTGCCCGGCGCCGTGGATCGACGACGCATTGCCCGCGACCTCGGACGCCGCGATCCAGGCGTCGCGCGCCTCGGGGCGCAGTGGTGCGGTCGCCGCGTGATCCAGATAGATCGTCATCCGCCGCCCCCTTCGCCGCGCACCCCGCGTGTGCATTCGAGGGTGCGCGCCGGAACTACTGTAGAACGCATGCCCACCACCGAGACCGACGAGCGACTCGCACCCGGCCTGCTCTCTGCCGACCTCGACGATCTCGGCGTCCGCCTCGGACCCGGCGGCGGCACGCTGCGGGTCTGGTCCGCGAACGCCACGGCCGTGGAACTGGTGATCTTCGACGAGACCGACCTCGACTGGATCGTCGCCACCGTGCCGCTGGCGGAGGTCGCTGGCTCGGTGTGGGAGGGATCCACGCCGTTGCTCGCGCCGGGCGTGCGATACGCGATCCGCGTCTCGGGGCCGCAGGCCACCGGCAACACCTTCAACCCCCTCTCGCTTCTCGTCGAGCCCTACAGCCGCGGCCTCGCCCGCGGCGGCTACGAGGACTGGCGCTCGGTCGTCGTCGACGGCGCCTTCGACTGGGCCGGGGTGCGAAAGCCCGCGACCCCCCTCGATCGAACCGTCATCTACGAAGGTCACGTCAAGGGGATGACCAAGCGGCACCCCCTCGTCCCCCCCGCGCTGCACGGCACCTACGCGGGGCTCGCGCATCCCGCGATGATCGAACACCTGCTCGGGCTGGGCGTCACCGCCGTCGAGCTGCTGCCCGTGCACGCGTTCGTCACCGAGCCGCGACTGCTCCAGCACGGCCTCGCCAACTACTGGGGCTACAACACGCTCGCGTTCTTCGCCCCGCACGCCGCCTACGCGACCGAGGCCCACCGCCACGCCGGCGCCGAGGCCGTGCTGCGCGAGTTCAAGGGCATGGTCAAGCTCCTGCACGAGGCCGGTCTGGAGGTCATCCTCGACGTCGTCTACAACCACACGGCGGAGGAGGGCATCGGCGGGCCGCGCACGAGCCTGCGGGGCATCGACAACCGTTCGTACTACCGCCAGCGCGACGACGGCGCCTACATCGACGTGACCGGGTGCGGGAACTCCGTGGACACGTCGGCGGATGCGGCCTCCCGCCTCGTGCTCGACTCGCTGCGCTACTGGGCGAACGACTGCCAGGTCGACGGGTTCCGGTTCGACCTGGCCACCACCCTCGGCCGCGACGGGTCGCACGCGTTCACTCCCGAGCATCCCCTGCTGCGGGCCATCGTCGAAGACCCCGCGCTGGCGGGTGTCAAGAAGATCGCCGAGCCGTGGGACGTGGGACTGGGCGGATGGCAGACGGGGAACTTCGGCACGGGGTGGAGCGAGTGGAACGACCGCTACCGCGACCGCGTGCGCAACTTCTGGCTGAGCGACGTCGACTACGCCCGCCGGGCGTCGAACGCGCCTGTGGGCATCGGCGGGTTCGCGACCCGCCTCGCGGGCTCGTCGAACACGTTCAGCGCCGAGCGCGGACCGCTCGCGAGCGTCAACTTCGTCACCGCCCACGACGGGTTCACGCTCAACGACCTCGTGTCGTACGACGTCAAGCACAACAACTCCAACGGCGAGCACAACCGCGACGGCGCCGACACGAACCGCTCCTTCAACCACGGCACGGAGGGACCGAGCGACGACCCCACGGTCCTCGCCACGCGCCGCAAGGCCATGCGCAACCTGCTGGGCACGCTCCTGCTCTCGGCGGGCGTGCCGATGCTGACGGCGGGCGACGAGTTCGCCCGCACGCAGCGCGGCAACAACAACGCCTACTGCCACGACTCGCGGCTGACGTGGCTCGCGTGGGAGCACGAGCCGTGGCAGGAGGATCTCGCCGACCACGTGCGCACCCTCACGCGGCTGCGTCGGGAGAATCCCGCCCTGCGTCCCGCGCGCTTCGCCCACGAGGACGAGGTCGTGCCCAGCGCGTCGGTGATGGACTGGTACGACGAGCACGGCGAGACGATGTCGATCGACCGGTGGACGAACCCCGCGCACCGCACGCTGCAGTACGTCGCGACCTCGACGCCGCAGGACGAGGCCGCCAACCGCGTGCTGCTCATGGTGCACGGCAACGAACAGCCCGTCGACGTCACGCTGCCCAGGATCGCGGGCGTGCGCCGCTACGTGTCGCTGTGGTCGAGCGCGGACGAGCACCCGGAGCAGGACGAGCGGGTCTATGCGCCCGGCGACGTCGTCCCGCTCCCCGGCACGTCCATGCACCTCTTCCGCGCCGAGTGACGCGTCGGGCACGTCTCTGGCGTGCCACCGAGGGTGCGGCACGGTAGGTTCAACTCGTGGCCACCGCATTTCACCGTCGATCCGCATCCCCGGCCTGGCGCAGCGCGTCCGCCCTCCCCGTTCGCCCGGCGGTGAGCTGGCCGCACTCGCCGTCGACCGTGACGGGCCGCATCCCGATCACGACGCTCGGCCCGTCCGTGCCCGGCGGCCGGTTCCGCCCCAAGGCGTTCGCCGGCGAGGTCGTCCCGTTCCGCGCCACCGCGTTCCGCGAGGGCCACGACATCATCGCAGTCCATGTGCGGCTCTTCTCGCCGTCGGGCGACGAGTCGCTGCACCGCCTCGCGCCGCTGCACGACGGGTTCGACACGTGGCGCACCGACGTCGCCGTCCTGGAGGAGGGCGTCTGGCGCTTCCGATTCGAGGCGTTCGGCGACGACTTCGCGACGTGGGAGCACGCCGCGGACCTCAAGATCGCGGCCGGGGTCGACGCCGCTCTCATGCGCGAGATGGGGGCGCTCCTGTTCGACCGGGCGAACGGGGAGAAGTCCCGTCCGGCGCATGAGCGCCGCGCGCTCGCCGCGGCCGCCGCGATCCTGCGCGACGCCGACGCCGACGACGCCAGAGCGCTGGAGGTGGTGCGCGACCGGGCGATCGCGGAGGTCTTCGCGGCGCGCCCGCTCGCATCGCTGACCACGCTCGGCGACGAGCGCGAGCTCCTCGTGGAGCGCGAGCGGGCCGGAGCCGGAGCGTGGTACGAGTTCTTCCCCCGCTCCGAGGGCGCCCGCAGGCGCAAGGACGGCACGGTGGTCCCCGGCACTTTCCGCACCGCGGCCAAGCGGCTGCCCGGCGTGGCCAGCATGGGGTTTGACGTCATCTACCTCGTGCCGATCCACCCGATCGGGCAGACGAACCGCAAGGGCCGCAACAACACCCTCGAAGCCCAGCCGGGCGACCCCGGCTCGCCGTACGCGATCGGCGCCGCCGACGGCGGGCACGACGCGATCCACGCCGAGCTCGGCACCCTCCAGGACTTCCATGCGTTCATCCGCGCCGCCCGCACGCACGGGCTCGAAGTCGCGATCGACATCGCGCTGCAGGCCTCACCCGACCACCCGTGGGTGACGGAGCACCCGGAGTGGTTCACGACGCTCCCCGACGGCACGATCGCGTACGCAGAGAACCCGCCGAAGAAGTACCAGGACATCTACCCGCTCAACTTCGACAACGACCCTGAGGGCAGCTATGCGGAGATGCTGCGGATCATCCGGCACTGGGTCGCCCAGGGCGTCAAGATCTTCCGCGTGGACAACCCGCACACGAAGCCCCTCCAGTTCTGGGAGTGGCTGATCCAGACCGTGAACGCCGACGACCCCGACGTGATCTTCCTCGCCGAGGCGTTCACGCGGCCGCGCGTCATGCAGGCGCTCGCCCAGGTCGGCTTCCAGCAGAGCTACTCGTACTTCACGTGGCGCAACACGAAGGCCGAGCTCGAGGAGTTCTTCACGTCGGTCTCGCAGGAGACGGCCGACTACATGCGGCCGAACGTGTTCGTCAACACGCACGACATCCTCACCGAGTACCTGCAGTTCGGCGGTCGGCCGGCGTACAAGATCCGCGCCGCGATCGCGGCGACCGCGGCGCCGACCTACGGCGTGTACGCGGGGTACGAGCTCTACGAGAACGTGGCCCGTCCCGGATCCGAGGAGAACATCGACAACGAGAAGTACGAGATCAAGTTCCGCGACTGGGAGGGCGCCGAGGCGTCCGGCGACTCGCTCGCCCCGTATCTGCGCCGCCTGAACGAGATCCGCCGCGCCCACCCGGCGCTGGGACAGCTGCGCAACTTCAGCGCGCACTGGAGCGACGACGACGCCATCCTGGTCTACTCCAAGCACCTCGACGCGGCGTTCTCCCCCACCGGGGCCGCCGACACCATCCTCGTCGTCGCCAACGTCGACCCGCACTCGGTGCGCCAGACGACGGTGCACCTCGACACCCGCATCTGGGGCGTCGCGCCGGGCGACCCGTTCGAGGTCGAGGACCTCATCACCGGCCAGGTGTGGACGTGGACGGACCACAACTTCGTCCGCCTGGACTCCTTCTTCGAACCCGTCCACATCCTGCACGTGAAGGAATACAGATGAGCACGATCGACGACGACACGCTCAACAAGGTCTCCAGCGGCTCCTACCACGCCCCGCACGACGTGCTGGGGCAGCATCCGGCGCCCGGCGGCGGGTGGGTCGTGCGCGCACGAAGGCCGCTCGCGGCATCCGTCACCGCGGTGTTCGCCGACGGCGCACGCGTCTCGTTGGCGCACGTGCGCTACGGGGTGTGGGAGGGATCGCACACCGGCTCGCCCGGCGCGTACGTGCTGGAGACGACGTACGACGCGGCGCCCGACTTCGTCACGGACGACCCGTACCGCCACCTCCCCACGCTCGGCGAGCTCGACCTGCACCTCATCGGCGAGGGGCGCCACGAGGAGCTGTGGCGCGTGCTCGGCGCGCACGTGCGCGACGACGACGGCACCCGCGGCACCGCGTTCACCGTGTGGGCGCCGAATGCGCAGGCCGTGCGCGTCGTGGGCGACTTCAACGGGTGGGACGGCCAGGGACACGCCATGCGGTCGCTCGGCGCGACGGGGATCTGGGAGCTCTTCGTCCCCGGCATCGGTGCGGGCACGGTGTACAAGTTCGAGCTCCTCACCCGCGGTGGTGCGTGGATCCTGAAGGCCGACCCGATGGCGCGGCAGGCCGAGGTGCCGCCGGCGACGGGCTCGGTGGTGACGCAGTCGCGGTACGCGTGGGGCGACGACGAATGGATGGCGCAGCGCGCCCGCGAGACGCCCGTCTCCCGCCCGATGTCCACCTACGAGGTGCACTTCGGGTCGTGGCGGCCCGGGCTGTCGTACCGGGACGCGGTCGACCAGCTGATCGGCTACGCGAAGGGCCAGGGGTTCACGCACATCGAGTTCCTGCCGCTGGCCGAGCACCCCTTCGGGGGCTCGTGGGGCTATCAGGTCACCGGGTACTACGCCCCGACGAGCCGGTTCGGACACCCCGACGACCTTCGCTACCTCATCGACCGCGTCCACCGGGCGGGCCTCGGCGTCATCATGGACTGGGTGCCTGGCCACTTCCCGAAGGACGCCTTCGCGCTCGCGCGCTTCGACGGCGAGGCGCTCTACGAGCACCCCGACCCGCGCCGCGGAGAGCACAAGGACTGGGGCACGTACATCTTCGACTACGGCCGCACCGAGGTGCGCAACTTCCTCGTGGCCAACGCGCTGTACTGGCTGGAGGAGTTCCACGTCGACGGGCTGCGGGTGGATGCCGTGGCATCCATGCTCTACCTCGACTACTCGCGCCACGCCGGCGAGTGGGAGCCGAACATCCACGGCGGTCGCGAGAACCTCGAGGCGATCAGGTTCCTGCAGGAGGTCAACGCCACCGCCTACAAGCGCTATCCGGGCATCGCGATGATCGCCGAGGAGTCCACGAGCTACCCGGGCGTCACCGCGCCGACCGACCGGGGCGGGCTCGGCTTCGGGTTCAAGTGGAACATGGGGTGGATGAACGACTCCCTGGAGTACATCAAGCGCGACCCGATGTACCGCTCGTACCACGAGGGCGAGCTCTCCTTCTCGTTCGTCTACGCGTTCAGCGAGAACTTCGTCCTGCCGATCAGCCACGACGAGGTCGTGCACGGAAAGGGCAGCCTGTTCGCCCGCATGCCCGGAGACCACTGGCAGAAGCTCGCCAACCTGCGCGCGTTCCTCGCGTACATGTGGGGGCATCCGGGCAAGAAGCTGCTGTTCATGGGCCAGGAGTTCGGTCAGCTGTCGGAGTGGTCGGAGGGCCGGAGCCTGGACTGGTGGCTGCTCGACCAGCCCTCGCATCAGGAGCTGCTCGCGTTCGTGCGGGAGATGAACGGCGTCTACCGCGACAACGCGGCGCTGTGGGCGCGCGACAGCGACGGTGACGCGTTCTCACGCCTGGGCGCTCCCGCGTGGAACCCGAACGTCATCGCATTCGCACGGCGCGACCACCACGGCAACACCGTCGCCGTGGTGTGCAACTTCTCCGGCGTGCCGATCGACTATGAGCTCGACCTGCCGGAAGCCGGTCAATGGCGGGAGGTCCTCAACTCCGACGCGCAGGCGTACGGCGGCTCGGGGGTCGGCAACCTCGGAACGGTGCACACGGATCAGGCAGGTCGCGCGCACATGGTGCTGCCGCCGCTCGGCGTGCTCTGGCTGCACCACAGCGTGAGCTGACGCGGCATCGCTCCCCGCGCCGTCGCCGCGTTTCGTCTCGCGGCTCCCGCCGCTCGCTCAACGACCGGCGGGAGCGTCAGAACAGCAGGGACGCGAGACGCCCGCGAGCCCGCAGCACGCGCGCGTCGGCGTCGCCGACGAGACCGAACAGCTCGAGGAGGCGTTCGCGCACCGGTGCGCGCTCGGCGGACGGCAGCGCGGCGAACAGGTCGAGCAGCCGGTCGAGCGCGTCGTCGACGTGGCCGCCGGCGACGTCGAGGTCGGCGACGAGGAACTGCGCGGCGATGTCGAGGGGGCCCGCAGCGGCGGCGGCGCGCGCCGCGTGCAGGTCCGCGCCCTGCACGCGCTCGAGCAGCCGCACCTGACCGAGCCCGGCCCGCGCGTCCTCGTCGCGCGGGTTCTCCGCGAGCGCGCGCTCGTAGGCGGAGATCGCCTTCGCGTAGTCCCCCGCCTCGATCGCGTCGAATGCCTCCGCGTGCAGCGGATCGAGTTCCGGCTCGCCCTCGTGTGCGACGGGCTGCTCGTCCGTCGGCGCGGCGACCGTGCCCGTCACGCCGTGCTGCGCGGCCAGCTGCAGGAGCTGCGCGAACACCTCCCGCACCTGCGGCTCGGGCACGGCCCCCGTGAACAGGGGCACCGGCTGGCCGCCCACGAGCGCGACGACCATCGGGATCGACTGCGCCCGGAACGCCTGCGACAGCTGCGGGTTCGCGTCGACGTCGACCTTCGCGAGCACGACGCGGCCGGCGAGGTCTGCGACGACCTTCTCCAGGATCGGGCTCAGCTGCGTGCACGGTCCGCACCACTCGGCCCACAGGTCGACGACGACGGGCACGGTGCGCGACAGCTCGAGCACCTGCGGGAAGGTCGCGTCCGTGACATCCAGGACGAGGGACGGCACGGATGCGGCGGCCGACTCTGGAGCGGCGCCCGGCGCAACGGGGTCGGGCCGGTTGCGCAGCGCCGAGAGGTCGACGGCGCCGCGCAGCACGGCGCCGGGGTGTGGATCGCTCACGTCTAGCTCTCCGATTTCTTGATCACGGATGCCGAGAGGAGGTTGGAGCCGTATCCGAGCAGGCGGATCTTCTCCGTCGAGCCCTGCCCCGGCACGTAGAAGAACAGCTGGTCGCTGAACGTCGTCGTGAAGCCCGTGGCCGACTGGGTCACACCGGTCAGCGCCTTCACCGTCGGGTTGTCGGTGAGCTTGATCACAGCGTCCGCGTTGGTCGGCTTCACGGTGTCGGTCTCGTACAGGTTGACGGCGACGATCGCCCCGCTCTCCAACGTCGCGAGGGCGAGCGGCTCCTCCGGACCTGCTGTCGAGGCGAAGGTCAGGCTCGCGGTCTTCTTCCCCGTCTTGTTGAACGCGTCGAGGCGCTTCTGCCGATCCGCCGCGACGCCGGACTGGAAGCTGTCGTTGGTGAGGTCGAACAGCCCCGCGTACTGGCTCTCGTCGCCCTTGTTGAGCACGTTCGCATACGCCTTGGCGAGCTTACCCGGCTCCAGCACGAGGAACGGGGAGTCGGGCTGCACGGCGATCGCGCCGACCCACGCCGGTGCGAGGTCGGGCAGCTCGGCCGACGCCTCCAGGTTCGCGAGGTAGCTCACCTTGTACGCCGACCACGGATCCTGCTGGGTCATCATCGTGATCGTGGGGGCCACCGTGGCATCGTCCTTGTCGTACACGATCGACATCACCGTGCGCGGCCAGCCGTCGTACTGCTGCGGCAGGAGCACCGCGAGCGGCTTGGTCGGGATCGCCGGCAGCGCCTCCTGATCCTCGACCTTCTTCGTCAGCGTGTAGTTCGTCTTGCGCTCTGCGAGGGTCGCGCCGGTCAGGCGCGTTCCCGCGACGGTGGCGTCGCGCGCCTCGTCCGCCTCGGCCACGGTCTGCGAGATCTCCGCGAGGATGCGCTCGGCCTGCGCCTGCGTCACGGCGGGCTCCTGCTGCCCCTCCGGGACGATCACCGTCTCGCTCGGGGTGGGAGTCGGCGAGGTGCCCGCCCCCAGCTGCGGCCACGCCTCGGCGGAGCAGCCCGCGAACAGCAGCACCGACACCGCCATCGCCGGCAGGACGACGAATCCACGGCGCGAGGCGCCCACGGATCGTCGCGTCGGGGCGGCGCCGACCGTCTGCGGGGTGCCGGCGCTGATGACGCCCTTGCCGGACTCCTCGTCGGCGAGATCCGCGGGCGGCGTCTCCGGCAGCGCGGGAAGGCCGCGCCGTCGGGGGCCGCGCGAGCGGCGCACGTGACGGATGCCGAGCAGCCACAGCACGACGCCGAGAGCGAGGAACATTCCGCCGAGCACGATGAGGGGCCCGGCCCACGGAGTCGCGTTGTCGATCGGCCAGGAGACCGTGATGTCGGACGGCGCGGCCGCGGTGCCGTCCGAGGCGACCAGCACGCTCATGTCCTCGGGGAGGCTGAGCGGCGCCACGAGCGCCCCGTCCTCCTGGAACTCGTCGAGCCAGAGGTCCGACCCTGCGGGGTCGCGGCACGGCGTGCAGTCTTGCGCGTCGGGCGAGGCCGAGGGCTCGGGGGATGCGGAGGCGTCGTCGTCGGGCTCGCTGGTCGGAGCGACCTGATCCGTGGCGATGCGACCGCCCACGACCGTGACGTGGTTGTACTCGGCGTCGGACAGCCACGCGGTCATGTCGGAGGTGCGGCCGTAGGCGGCGAACACGGTGCCCTCGCCACGCACGACGAGCGTCTGGGTCCCCGGCATCCGCGACAGCACGGACCCGTCGATGAGCGTGTAGGCCAGCTCCTCGGAGACGGCGATCGTGGCCGTCTCGGTCTTCGGGCCCATGAGCACCGTTCGCTGGGCGATGCCTCCGGCGATGCACACGGCCGCCAGGAAGAAGGCCACCACGGCCCACACGAAACGCACGCGAAGTCTCCATCCACGACCCGCGCCCTGGTGCCCGGGTCTGCACACTCGACATTTCAGCCTAGCGACGACACCTGAAAGACTCCATGGAGGCGGCGGCGCTGCCACGGGACGCCCGCGGGTCGCTATCCTGTCCTGACCGACGGATGCCTCGTCCCGAGTGCGATCGGAGTGCCATGAAGTTCACGAACCCGTTCCGGACGGCGCTGGTCGCGACGCTGGGGGTGGGCCTCGGGCTCGTCATCATGGGCGGCATCCAGACGCTCTCCACGATCCTGCTCTACATCGGCACGGCGCTGTTCCTCTCCCTCGGCCTGGAGCCCGTCATCGCGTGGCTCGAGCGGCGCGGGCTCAAGCGCAGGCTCGCGGTCCTGATCACGATCCTCGGGCTGCTCGCCATCTTCGCCGGCGTGATCCTCATGGTCGTGCCGATCATCGTCGCCCAGATCAACCAGCTCGTCGCGGCGATCCAGGAGATGGTCGACTCCGGCGAATGGAGCGACCCGGTGGGGACCATCAAGGAGTGGCTGCACACCACCTTCCCCGCGCTCAACGTCGACGTGGTCTTCACGTACGTCAACGAGTGGTGGAACTCGCTCGACGTCGGCGACATCGGCCAGCAGGTCACCAACAGCATCATCGAGGCCACCGCGGCGGTGATCGCGGGTCTCGCGGGCGCGTTCATCGTGCTGATCCTCACGATCTACTTCACGGCATCCACCCCGTCGCTGAAGAAGGCCGTGTACCAGCTCGTCCCGGCCTCCAAGCGCGACCGGTTCATCGACCTCGCCGAGCAGATCACCGACTCGGTGGGCTTCTTCGTCATCGGCCAGTTGAGCCTCGGCCTCATCAACGGCATCCTCAGCGCCGTCTTCCTCGCGATCATCCAGGCGCCCTTCCCCGCCGTGCTCGCCGTCATCGCGTTCTTCTTCTCGATCATCCCGCTCGTGGGCACGCTGACCGGCTCGACGATCATCGTGCTGACGTGCCTCGTCCCCGGGCTCGGCTCCCCCACCACGGCGCTCATCGCCGCGATCTACTACCTCATCTACATGCAGATCGAGGCATACGTCGTCTCGCCGCGCATCATGGGCCGCGCCGTGTCGGTGCCGGGCGCCGTCGTGGTGATCGCCGCCCTCGCGGGCGGCTCGCTGCTGGGTCTGCTCGGCGCGCTCGTCGCGATCCCGGTGGCCGCCAGCATCCTGATCATCTACCGGCAGGTGGTGATCCCGCGGCAGAACCAGCTGTAGGGGTCAGCCGGCGGGACCGTCCCACGTCGTCGACAGCGGCAGCGCAGCCGGATTCACCGCCGCGACGATCTCGGTGAGCACGCGCCGGGTCTGGTTCTCCCCCACCCACAGGTGTCTCCCGCCCTCGACGGCAACGAGCGTCGCGTGCGGGATCGCCGCGAAGCGCTGCGCCGCCTCCGCCGGCCGCAGGTAGTCGTCGAGCTCGGGCACCAGCACGACGACGCGACGGCCGTCCTGCGCCCATGCGGCGACCTCCTCCGGCGTCGTGCGGTGCAGCGGAGGGGACAGCAGGACGACGCCCTCGACATCGTGGTCGCGCCCGTACTTCAGCGCGAGCTCGGTGCCGAAGGACCAGCCGACGAGCCAGGGGTGCGGCAGAGCGCGCTCGTGCACGAGGTCCATCGCCGCCGCGACGTCGAACGCCTCCGCGCGCCCGCCGTCGAACGCTCCCTCGCTGGTCCCCCGCGGCGAGGTCGTGCCCCGCGTGTTGAACCGCAGCACGGCGATGTCTGCGAGCGCGGGCAGGCGTGCGGCGGCCTTGCGGAGGATGTGCGAGTCCATGAAGCCGCCCGCGGTGGGAAGCGGATGCAGCGTGACGAGCGTCGCGACCGGCTCCCGGTGAAGCGGAAGCGCCAGCTCGCCGACGAGGGTCAGCCCGTCGAGCGTCTGCAGCTCGATCTCCTCACGCCGCCCGGGCAGCAGCAGGGGTCCGCGGATCTCCATGACTAGGCGACCCTCCAGCAGCCGGTGTGCCAGTGACGGCGCGCGGCGAGGTCGGCCGCGTCGCCCAGCACGCCGTCGGCACGCCAGACGACGACGTGCGCGACTCCGGGATCGACCGCGCGACGGCAGCCCGGGCACGTGTACGGCTTCAGCGCCTGCGCCGCAGAGACCGGCTGCACGCTCCACTGCGCGCCGCGACGCAGCTCGACGCGCTTGAACCCGGCGAGGAGACGCTCGAAGGAGTCGCCGGCCGGTTCGGGGCGGCGACGGTTCGACCGCGGCATCGGATCAGTACCAGCCGCTGCTCTGCGAGTGCGCCCACGCGCCGCACGGGCTTCCGTAGCGTCCCTTGATGTACCCGAGGCCCCACTTGATCTGCGTGGCCGCGTTGGTCTGCCAGTCGGAGCCCGCCGAGGCCATCTTGCTGCCCGGGAGCGCCTGCGGGATGCCGTACGCACCGCTGGAGCTGTTGTAGGCGTTGACGCGCCAGCCCGACTCCCTGTTCCACAGTGCGACGAGGCACGCGTACTGATCGTCGTCCCAGCCGCGAGCCTTGACCATCTCATAGGCCGTCGCCTTGGCGCTGCCCGGGTCCGGCGCGACGAACGGAGGGGTCCAGCTCGAGCTCGTGCTCGTCGTGGCGACCGGCGTCGGCGTCGGCGTCACGTACACGCTGTAGCTGTCGCGATCCAGCACGATCTTCGCCGACTCGTCCGCGGGGTCGAGGGTCTGCGCGTCGTCGACCGCGGTCGCGTAGAGCGAGGAGGACGCCACGGTCGCGTCCGCGTCGGCGACGGCCGCGCCGAGGGGCGCGATGTAGGAGGCGACGAAGCCGACCGCGGCGAACGCCGCGAACACCCCGACCACGCCCCTGCGGCGGGACCAGCGGGCCGCGCCCGGCGACGACGCGCGTCGACCGCCGGCGGTGCTCTGCACAGCGTCTCCGGCGCTCGCCGAGACACGGGCCGTCCTCCGGGAGGCGGCAGGGATCGTGTCATTGCCCGGGGTCACAATGACGAGAGTCTACCGGCCCCTTCCTGGGCATGCCATCCGAGGCCGGGTGAGAACCGTCTCATCCGACGTCAGCCGACGGCGAGCATCACCTCGACGACGGCGTCGAGCAGCGCGTCGACCTGCTCCTCCCGATACCCTCGGCGCTGCATGCGGAAGGCCGTCTGGCGCACCTGCTCGACGGTCACCGCATCGCCGCGCTCGAGATACCCGATGAGCTTGCCGGCGATCAGGTCGACCTCGTCGACGCGGTAGCCGTAGCGCAGTCCGCGCGCTCGCGCGAAGCGCGCGCCGTCGGGGCGCGCGAGCCGGTCGAGCACCTCCTGCGCCGTGATCCGTGCCTTGCCGACCCAGCTCTCCACGCCGTTGCGAGCGATCTCCTCGTCGCGCTCGCGCGCGGCGAAGGCGTCCTCGATGCGGCTGAGCGCAGCATCCACCGCTGTGATCGAGTAGCCCCGCTTGACGAGCGGGAACGAGGCTTCCCGCACCGTCGCACTGGTGATCGCGGGCCCCGGGTCTTGCGTGGAGGGCGACTCGAACGCCTCGCGGGCGCGGGCGAGGAACACGTCCACCGCGCGCGGCTCATAGCCCCTCCGCCCACGCCCGGCGCCGGGGAAGAGCGCCGGAGCGCTCTCGGAGTGTGCGAGCGTGGCCGACAGTGCCTCGGCGGCATCGTGCGACTGGTCGGAGGTCATGTGTTCACCAGGGGGAAGAAGAGGTGGTACAGCGCGAGCGCCGGCACCGTGGACAGGAGGATGGAGTCGAGGCGGTCGAGCACGCCGCCGTGACCGGGCAGCCAGGAGCTCATGTCTTTGATGCCGAGGTCGCGCTTGACGAGCGACTCCCCGAGGTCGCCGATCGTGGCGGCGACCAGCACCACGAGACCGACGACGACACCGCTCCACAGCGGGATGTGCAGCATGAACAGGGCGAGCAGGATGCCGGCGACGACCGCCGCCGCGACCGCGCCGGCGAAGCCCTCCCACGTCTTCTTCGGGCTGATCCTCGGCGCCATCGGGTGTTTGCCGAACGAGATGCCGGCGACGTAGGCGCCCGTGTCGGTGGCGACCGCGATGATGATGTAGGCCAACACCCACCACTCCCCGCCGTCCTGGCGCAGCAGCATCACGCACAGACTCCCGAGGAACGGCACGTAGAGCTGCACGAAGACACCGGTCAGCACGTCGCGCAGCACGTCGCCGTAGATCCGGCCGTCCTTGGCCGCCATCTGCGCGATGAGCCGCCACACGATGACGACCGCGACGGCGGTGAACAGCATGACCCAGTGCAGGGCGTAGCCGAGCACCGCTCCGGAGACGACGAGCACGGAGCCCATCACCAGCTGCGGGGCGAGGTCGACCCTGCGTCCGTCGGCCTGGAGCGCGCGCGTGAGCTCGATCGTGCCCAGCACGCTGGCTGCGAGCGCGAACGCGATGAAGACCCACTTGAGGAAGACGAGAGTGGCGATCAGCACCGCACCGATCGCGAGCCCGATCGCGATCGCGACGACGAGATCGCGGCCGGTGCGCTCCTTGATCCGCTCGTTGGCCTCCTCGAGCTGCTCGCGCGCATGCGCCACATGGCTCTCGAACTCGTTGCGCGCCGCGCGGATCGAGTCATGGAGCGCGACGGAGGAGTCGAACGCGAGCGGCGACCGCGACTCGAGCTCGTCGGGCGTCGGCGTGCTCGACGGAAGCGGACCGGTGGCGGACTCGCGTTCGCGGGCCCGCGCCGCCTCGCGCCGGGTCGACGGCGTGGGGGCGGATGGGGGCGAGGCAGGCGGCTCGCCCTCGCGCGGATCGGTCATCGACGCCTCAGACTTCGAGCAGCTCCGCCTCTTTGCGCTTGAGCGCCTCGTCGATCAGGTCGACGTGCGTGCGCGTGAGGGAATCGAGCTCCTTCTCTGCGCGGACGAGATCGTCCTCGCCCACCTCGCTCTTGAGCGCGTCCAGCTCGTCCTTGGCCTTGCGCCGGATGCCGCGCACGTGCACCTTGGCGTCCTCGGCCTTGCCCCGAACGAGCTTGACGAACTCCTTGCGTCGCTCCTCGGTGAGCTCGGGCAGGGTCACGCGCACGATGCTGCCGTCGTTGGAGGGGTTGGCGCCGAGGTTCGGCATGTCCCGGATGGCCTGCTCGATCGCCTTGAGCGCCGACTTGTCGTACGGCGTCACGATGAGGGTGCGCGCCTCCGGGTTGTTGAGCGAGGCCAGCTGTGCGAGCGGAGTCGGCGACCCGTAGTAGTCGACGAGGATCTTCTGGAACAGCTGGGGGTTCGCCCGGCCGGTGCGCACGGTGGCGAAGTCGTCCTTCGCCCCCTCGACGGCCCGATCCATGCGAGAGGCGGCGTCCGCCAGCACGTCCGCGATCACGGTCACTCCATTCGTTGGGGTCGATCGATTCTAACGGGGGCCGTCTCGCCGGAAGCGCCCGCGGTGGGCGTCAGGACGTCACGAGGGTGCCGATCGGCTCGCCCAGCAGCGCGCGCGTGACGTTGCCCTCCGGCTCCATGCCGAACACGCGCATGTCCATGCGGTTGTCCATGCACAGGCTGAACGCGGTCGAGTCGACGACCTTGAGCCCTCGCTGCAGGGCCTCGGTGAAGGTGAGCCGATCGAGCCGTGTCGCCGTGGCATCCTTCTTCGGATCGGCGGTGTACACGCCGTCGACGCCGTTCTTGGCCACCAGCACCTCGCTGGCGCCGATCTCCAGGGCACGCTGCGCGGCGACCGTGTCGGTCGAGAAGTACGGCAGGCCCGCACCCGCGCCGAAGATCACGACCCGCCCCTTCTCCATGTGCCGCTCGGCGCGGCGCGGGATGTAGGGCTCGGCGACCTGCGTCATCGAGATCGCGGACTGCACGCGGGTCGTGGCGCCCGCCTGCTCGAGGAAGTCCTGCAGGGCGAGCGCGTTCATGACGGTGCCGAGCATGCCCATGTAGTCCGCCCGCCCCCGGTCCATGCCGCGCTGGCTGAGCTCGGCGCCGCGGAAGAAGTTCCCGCCGCCGACCACGACCGAGATCTCGACCCGATCGACCGCCTCGGCGATCTCCTTCGCGATCTGGCTCACGACGTCGGGGTTGACGCCCAGCTGACCGCCGCCGAACGCCTCGCCGGAAAGCTTCAGGAGGACGCGGCGGCGCCCGGTGGCTTCATCGATCACGGAGTTCCTCTCCTCTTACGCGCCGACCTTGAACCGGGCGAAGTCGGTGATCGTGATGCCGGCGCTCTTGGCGACCTGGGCGACGGAGAGCTTGTTGTCCTTCGCGTACTCCTGGTCGAGCAGCGCGACCTGCTTGAAGAACGCGCCCACACGGCCCTCGACGATCTTCGGCAGGGCGGCCTCGGGCTTTCCCTCGTTGCGGGAGATCTCCGTGACGAGCTCGCGCTCCTTCTCGACGTCGGCGGCCGGGACGTCGTCGCGCGACAGGTAGGTCGGGTTGGCGAACGAGATGTGCTGCGCGATCGAACGGGCCGTCTCCGCATCGTCGCCGGTGTACGCCACGACGACGCCGATCTGCGGCGGGAGGTCCTTGCTCGTCTTGTGCAGGTAGATATCGAAATTGTCGCCCTTGAGCGTGCGCACGCGCCGCAGCACGACCTTCTCGCCGATGATGGCCGCCTCGTCGGAGATGAGCTGCTCGACGGTCTGGCCGCCGGCGTCCGCGGCGAGCGCCGCCTCGACCGAGTCGGCGGCGGCGGCGGTCGCCGCGTCCGCGACCTTGTCGGCGAGCGCGATGAAGCGGTCGTTCTTGGCGACGAAGTCCGTCTCGGTGTTCAGCTCGAGCAGGGTGACGGCGCCGTCCTGCTCGCGGGCGACGACGAGTCCCTCGCTGGTGGAGCGGTCGGCGCGCTTGGCGTTGCCCTTGGCTCCCGCCAGGCGCAGGATCTCGACGGCCCGCTCGAGGTCGCCGTCGGCCTCCTCCAGCGCCTTCTTGGTGTCGACGAGACCGGTGCCGAGCTGCTCGCGCAACGTCTTGATGTCGGCGATCGTGAAGTTTGCCATGTGTGGCGGCTCCTTGCCCTGAATGCGTTCTTGCTGTGTGGGATGTCGTGCGGATGCGGCGGCGAGCCCGGTGCGGGCCCGTCGTCGCTCCGGATGGGGGGTTACTCGGCCTCGACCGCTTCGGCTGCGGCCTCGACGGCTTCGGCTGCGGGCTCGACGGCTGCCTCGACGACCACAGCCGGCTCCTCGGCCACGACGGCCTCCGCGGCGGGCTGCTCGGCGTCGGCGCTCGTCTGCGCGGCACCCTGCTCGAGGAGCTCGCGCTCCCACTCCGCGAGGGGCTCCGCCGCCTCGGCCTCGTCGGCCGGCTGGTGACGCTGGATGAGGCCGTCGGCGGCGGCATCCGCGATGATGCGGGTGAGCAGCGCCACCGAGCGGATGGCGTCGTCGTTGCCGGGGATCGGGAACTGGAAGTCGTCCGGGTCGGCGTTGGTGTCGAGGATGCCGATCACGGGGATGCCGAGCTTCTTCGCCTCGTCGATGGCGAGGTGCTCGCGCTTGGCGTCGACGACCCACAGCGCCGACGGCGTCTTGGTCAGGTTGCGGATGCCGCCCAGCGACTTGTGCAGCTTGTCGAGCTCGCGCTTCTTGAGCAGCAGCTCCTTCTTCGTGAAGCCGCTCTCGGCCGGGTTCTCGTAGTCGAGCTCTTCCAGCTCCTTCATGCGCGCCAGGCGCTTCGAGACCGTCGAGAAGTTCGTGAGCAGGCCGCCCAGCCAGCGCTGGTTCACATACGGCTGGCCGACGCGGGTCGCCTGCTCGGCGAGGATCTCCTGCGCCTGCTTCTTGGTGCCCACGAACAGGACGGTGCCGCCGTGCGCGACCGTCTCCTTGACGAAGTCGTAGGCGCGGTCGATGTACGCCAGCGACTGCTGGAGGTCGATGATGTGGATGCCGGAGCGCTCCGTGAGGATGAAGCGCTTGACCTTCGGGTTCCACCGGCGGGTCTGGTGTCCGAAGTGGACGCCGCTGTCGAGCAGCTGGCGAATGGTGACGACGGCCATGGCCGTTCTCCTGTTCTCGGCGCGTGCGCGCCTGGTTGCGGTTGTTCCGCCGGACCGTGCGGCCGGCGAGCCTGGTGCCCGGCACACTCCCGCTCCCCCGCATACGGGGTGACCGGTGGGAATGGATGCCGCCCGCTCTCCGTCGCCGAAGCGTCGGGCTGTGGGCACGCGTAGTCACCCCGTTTCCGAGGTGCTCCGCCAGTGTATCAGCCGCGTCCTCCTCCACAGGGCTCGGTTGCGCGCATCCTGTCCACCGATCCGGCGCACGGGCGCCACGCCGCGCTCCCGCCCGCCACGATGGACGGATGCGGTCCGCATCCACTCCCCTGCAACGCGTCGTCGCGACGATCGCGCTGTGCGCCGCCCTCGCCGCCGGCACGCTCGGCGACGGCGCACCGGTCGCGGCCGCCGCCGACGACCTGGCCACGATCGAGACCCGTCAGCAGTGGCACTGGCCGGTCTCGAGCCCGTTCCGGCTCGACCGCGGCTACGTGGCCCCGGCGCACGAGTACGGCGCCGGGCACCGAGGCATCGACATCCTGCCGCTCGGCGACAGCCGCGCCCTCGCCCCGGCCGACGGCGTCGTGGCGTTCTCCGGCCGGGTCGCCGATCGGGCACTCGTGACGATCGACCACGGTGAGGGTCTGGTGACGACGCTGGAGCCGGTCGAGTCCGACCTCGCGCCCGGCACCGCCGTGGCCAGGGGCGACGTCGTCGGCACGGTGGCGCTCGGCGGCCATGCCGCTGCGGGCCGCATGCACTTCGGCGTGCGGCTGTACGGCGAATACGTGAATCCGCTGCTGCTGCTCGGCGGCGTGCCGCGCGCGGTGCTCCTGCCCTGCTGCTGACCCCGGTCCTGCGCGTCGCCGCTGTCGCTATGCCCGCGGGTGGGCCAGACGGTAGGCCGCCGCAAGACGCTCCGCCGAGACGTGGGTGTAGATCTGGGTGGTGCCCAGGCTCGCGTGCCCGAGCAGCTCCTGCACGGAACGCAGGTCCGCCCCGCCGTCGAGCAGGTGGGTCGCCGCGGAGTGCCGCAGGGTGTGCGGACCGACCGCGGCGGAGCCGAGCGCGGGGCCGACCTCGCGCGCCACGATGTCGTAGACCGCCCGGGGCGACAGCCTGCCGCCACGCACGCCGAGGAGGAGTGCCGCGGGCGCGTCAGCCCCGGCGGCGCGTGCGACGAGCGCCGGGCGGCCCCGGACGAGATAGGCGTCGAGCGCCGCGAGGGCGGGCGCGCCGAACGGCACCACGCGCTCCTTGGCGCCCTTCCCGAGCACGAGCATCGTGCGGCGCGCACGGTCGACGTCGGAGACGTCGAGCCCGCACAGCTCCGAGACGCGGATGCCGGCGGCGTACAGCAGCTCGAGCGCGGCGTGATCGCGCAGCGCCACCGGGTCGCCCGCGGTCGCGCGCTGCGCGATCCGATCGAGCACGAGCGTCATGGCGGGCGCTGTCGCGACCTTCGGCAGCGGCCGGCCGCGCTTGGGCGCGACGATGCGCAGGCTCGGATCGTGCTCGATATGCCCGCTCTCCGCGGCCCAGCCGAAGAAGCCGCGCACCGCGGCCGTGCGCCGCGCGATGGTCGAACGGGCATCCCCGCGCTGCGTCGCGAGCCACTGCCATTGACGCAGCTGCTCGAGATCGATCTCGCGCAGGCTCGTGCCGTCCGGGAGCGTGCGGACGAGATCCCGCAAGTCCGACGCGTAGGCGCGGACCGTCGCGGGCGACAGCCGCCGCACCCGCGCCAGGTGCGTCGTGTACGCCTCGATCGCCGCATCCACTCGCATGCTCCCAGCTTGCCCGGCCTCCGCCCCGCGGCGGCCGCGGCGCTCCGTGCCGCGCATCCTCCGCCGGCTCGGTCACGCTATCGGCCCGCGGTCGCCGCCGCCAGACGCCAGCCGCCGTCGACGGCGGCCACCTCGCCGGTCAGCGACAGCAGCCCGAGCACGGCCTCCACGTCAGCCACGGACATCCCGCAGCGACGGGCGACGTCCAGAGCGCCGCGCGAGGCGCGCGCGCTCAGCGCGTCGAGCACACGCGCGCGGTCGTCGGTGTGCCGGGCGTCGTGATCATCCGGGCGGGCGGCGGACGTGGCGATCCCGAGCAGCTCGAGCACGTCGTCGACTCCCGTGATGCACCGCGCGTCGTGCTCGCGCAGCACCCGGTGGCATCCCGCCGACGCGGCGCTGGTCACCGGCCCCGGCACCGAGCCGAGCGGCCGGCCGAGCTCGGACGCATGGTGGGCGGTATTGAGCGATCCGCTGCGCCATCCGGCTTCGACGACCACCGTCGCGTCCGCGAGCGCGGCGATGAGCCTGTTCCGCTGGAGGAACCTCCACTTCGTGGGCGCGCCACCGCACGGGGCCTCGCTGAGCACCGCGCCGGAGACGGCGATCCGGTCGATGAGCTGCGCGTTCCCCGCGGGATACGGGCGATCCACGCCTCCCGCGAGGAAGGCCAGGGTGGCGCCCTCGGCCGCCAGCGCAGCCCGGTGAGCGGCGCCGTCGATGCCGTAGGCGGCGCCGGAGATCACGGCCACCCCGCGCATCGCGAGCCCCGAGGAGAGCTCGATCGCGACGTGCTCCCCGTAGCTCGTCGCCGCCCGCGCCCCCACGATCGCGACCGCGGGACGAAACCGCATCGGTGCGGCGAGGTCGCCTCTGACCCACAGGCACAGCGGGGCGTGCGCGCCCAGATCCCGCAGCGGCGTCGGCCAGCGTGCGTCGTAGGGCGCCAGCAGTCGCGCTCCGGCGACGGCGGCGGCCTCGACCGCACCGCGAACGACGTCGGGCTGCAGACGGGGGCGCCAGCGCTGCAGGCCCCTGTCCCACTCCTGCCGGGTGACTCCCGCAGCCTCGGCCGCCTGACGCGCCGGCCGGCCGGCCTCGATGGCGGCGAGCGCCTCGGCGGCGCCCAGTGCCTGCACCAGCCTGCCGGCGATGCCGTCGCCGGGCTCGACGATGCAGCTCCAGGCGACGCGCGCGGCGACCTCCTCGGTGAGGCCCGGGTCGAGCGCATGGTCGACGATCGCGGGGATCCGCGTGCGCAGGGCGGTGTCGAGCACGGTGCGGTGGTGGGTCACGGCGTGATCCCCTTCTTGAGGAACAGGGCACGACCGATGTCGTGCACGGTGGGCGAGTCGCGGCCGGCGAGGTCTGCGATCGACCAGGCCAGCCTGAGCGTGCGGTCGTACCCGCGCAGCGTCAGCGCGCCGCGGTGGAGCGCGGTGTCCAGCGGACGGCGCACGATCGGCGCTAGCGCCAGCGGCCCCTGCCGCAGCCACGGCCCGGACACCTGCGCGTTGACCCGCCAGGGCGTGTCCCGCAGCCGGTGCGCTGCCCGGTCGCGGGCCTCGACCACGCGGGCACGCGCGCTGTGCGTGGACACCCTCTCCGCGGAGCCGTGCGTCGCGTGCGCGACGGAGACCCGCGTCAGGCGCAGCTCGATGTCGACGCGGTCCAGCAGCGGCCCGGACAGGCGCGCGAGGTAGCGCCGGATCGCCATCGGGGGGCACTCGCACAGGGCGCCGCGCACGCCGTAGTTGCCGCACGGGCACGGGTTGGTCGCGAGCACGAGCTGGAACCGCGCGGGGAAGGATGCCGTGAACCCGGCGCGGTGGATCACGATCACCCCCGTCTCCAGCGGCTGGCGGAGGGCGTCGAGCACGTGCCCCGGGAACTCGCCCGCCTCGTCGAGGAAGAGCACGCCGTGCGTCGCCCGGGCGATCGCGCCCGGCCGCACGAGCCGTGAGCCGCCGCCGACGAGCGCCGCGACGGACGCGCTGTGGTGCGGCGCCTGGAACGGCGGCCTGCGGGCCAGCGAGTCCACCGGCTCCCCCGCCAGCGAGCGGATCGAGGCGACCTCGATGGCCGCCTGATCGGCGAGCTCGGGGAGGATCCCGGGCAGTCGGCTCGCGAGCATCGTCTTTCCCGCCCCGGGCGGCCCGCTCATCAGCAGGTGGTGGCCCCCCGCCGCCGCGGTGATGAGCGCCTCGACCGCCTCGGGCTGGCCGATGACGTCCGCCAGCTCGAGGGGCTGCACGGCCACGTCGGGCGCACTCGCCCGCGCGACGGGGTCGAGCTCGAGCACGGGCGCATCCGCGCCGTGGCAGCGGGCCACATCGGCCAGCGAGGTCGCCCCGACCACCTGCACGCCCTCGACGAGCGCAGCCTCGCCGGCGTTGCCGTGAGGCACGACGACGCGACTGAAGCCCGCTCTCGCGGCGGCGAGCACGGCCGGGAGCACCCCGGGCACCGGCCGGAGCCTGCCGTCGAGCCCCAGCTCGCCCAGGTGCACCGTCCGCGCGAGGGACGCGGCATCCATCCCGCCGTCGGTGGCCAGCGCCGCGACGGCGATCGCCACGTCGAATCCCGACCCCTGCTTGGGCAGGCTCGCCGGCGACAGGTTCACCGTGATGCGCCGGCGCGACAGCGGCAGGCCGCAGTTGACCGCCGCGTTGTGCACGCGCGATGCCGCCTCGCGCAGGGCGCTGTCGGGAAGCCCGATGATCCGGAAGTCCGGCGTCTGGTTCGACTGGTCGGCCTCCACCTCGACGATCGCGCCGTCGATGCCGGTGAGCGCCACCGCCCACGTGCGCGACGTCGTCATCGCAGATCCACCACGTGCTCGACCCTCGCCGTCGCGGGATCGGCCCCGATCACCGCGATCGCGTCGAGCCGGATGTCCCGGCCCCGCGCCGCATCGGGGTGCGCCGCCGCCCACGCGATCGCCAGCCGCCACAGCCGTGCCCGCTTTCTCGCGTCGACGGCCTCGAGCGGATGGCCGAACCCCATCCCCGATCGCGTCTTCACCTCCACGACGACGAGCTCTCCGCCGTCCAGCGCGACGACATCGAGCTCTCCGCCCGCACACCGCCAGTTCCTGTCGAGCACGCACCACCCGCGCTTGTGGAGATGCGCCACCGCCCGGTCCTCGCCGGCTCTGCCGAGCACGTCCTTCGCTGCCATGCCGGCCAGCCTGCGGCATCCGCGGGATCCGCCTTCGAGCAGAACACCGCATCCGTGGACAACTCGTCCGCGCGGCGGCCTGTGCAGGATCAGACGGCCCATGTTTCCGCGGCGGCCGTGTCCGACCTCGCGCGTTCCCGCGAGCGACCGGAGCCACCCGGGCCGGCTCATCTAGAATGGAGGGACCATGGATGACGATGTCTTCGAGGACTACGACCGCGAGCTCGAGCTGGCCCTCTTCCGCGAGTACCGGGACGTCGTCTCGCAGTTCCAGTACGTGATCGAGACCGAGCGCCGGTTCTACCTCGCCAACGACGTCAACGTCGTGCGGCGCGACACCGAGCACGACTTCTACTTCGAGCTCACGATGCAGGACGTGTGGGTGTGGGACATCTACCGCGCCGACCGGTTCGTGAAGTCCGTGCGCGTGCTGACGTTCAAGGACGTCAACATCGAGGAGCTGTCGCGCCGCGACTTCCAGCTGCCCGAGGAGCTCTCGCTCGACGGCGGCTGAACCGCCTCAGAAGAGGGTCTGCGGCACGAGCGCCCACGACGCGCGGTGGTGCTCCGTCAGCCCGTGCGCACGGATCGCCTCGCGATGCTCCGGGCTCGCGTACCCCTTGTTGCGCGCCCAGTGGTAATGCGGCCGGTCGTCGTGCAGGCCGATCATCAGCGCGTCTCGCGCGACCTTCGCGATGACGGATGCCGCGGCGGCGCTGGCGCAGTCGCGGTCGGCCTTGACCACCGGCCGCACCGTGAGGCCCCCCGCCCCGGCGGGACTGACGTAGTCGTGATTGCCGTCCAGGACCACGATCGCGTCCTCGGGCACCACGCCGTGTGCGCGCAGGTCGCCGATCGCGCGGATCGCGGCGAGCCCGAGCGCCCGCATGATGCCCACCTCGTCGATCTCTCCAGCGGCGGCCCAGCCGACTGCGCTCGCCTGCACCCAGCGCGCAGCGCGGGAGGCGACATCCGCCCGCTTCGGCTCGGGCACGAGCTTGGAGTCGCGAAGTCCCGTCGGGATGCGACGGCGCGCCGCATGTGCGTCGATCACCGCCGCGCCGACGGCGACGGGCCCGGCGAGGGCTCCGCGCCCCACCTCGTCGAGCGCGATCACGATCGGCCGCTCGCGCAGCAGTCGCCGCTCGAGGGTGAGGCGGGGCTCCACGACCGTCACGGCGACGAAGCTGCGGTCGCGTCGGGGATGGCCGCGAACACGTCGCCGTGCGCGTCGATCACGCCGAACCGGCTGAACGGCCACGTGATGAGGAAGGCGCGCCCGACCACGTTCTCGATCGGGACGAAGCCCTTGCCCGGCTCATCCTGGTGGAAGCGCGAGTCCATCGACGAGTAGCGGTTGTCGCCGAGGACCCACAGCGAGCCCTCTGGCACGGTGACGTCGAAGGCATCCTCCGACGCCGCCGTCTCCCCCGACGGGAAGTTGACGTACGCGGTCTCGTCGATCGGGGTGCCGTTGACCGTGATCTGCCCGAGCGCATTGCAGCACACGACGTGATCGCCGGGCACGCCGATCACCCGCTTCACGAGGTGGTCGTCGCTGTCCGGCGCGGACAGCCCGACGAGCGACAGCACCCAGTCCACGCCTTCGACGAGAGGGGAGCGCGGTGTGTCCGCACTGGCCGGCAGCCAGCCGCCTGGATCGCGGAACACGACGACCTCGCCACGCGCGTAGCCGGTGAACCGCGGAGTGATCTCGTCGACGAGGATGCGGTCCTGAATCTCCAGCGTGTGCTCCATCGACCCGGAGGGGATGTAGAACGAGCGCACCACGAAGGTCTTGATGAGGAAGGAGACGACGAGCGCGATCACCACGATCACGACGATGTCGCGCAGGAACCCCCAGCCGCGGCGCCCGCGCCGTCCACGGGGAGAAGCGGTCGGCCCCTCCGAAGCCGCCGGATCGGCGGTGGCCGTGTCGTCGGTCGTCATGACATCCTTCACATCGGCTCGCCGCTCACGGGCCGCTACCGTAAAGGTTCGCACATCCCATGCTTCGAAGACGCTGAAGCCCCGCCGAGAGAACACGACGGGGCTTCGCGCGCAGTGCGGATCAGCGCTCGCGCTTCTCCTTGATCTTGGCCTTCTTGCCGCGCAGCTGACGCAGGTAGTAGAGCTTCGCGCGACGCACGTCGCCGCGCGTGACGACCTCGATGTGGTCGATCGCCGGGCTGTGCACCGGGAAGGTGCGCTCGACGCCCACCTGGAAGCTGATCTTGCGCACCGTGAAGGTCTCGCGCACGCCGTCGCCGGAGCGGCCGATCACGACGCCCTGGAAGACCTGGATGCGGGAGCGGTTGCCCTCCGTGATGTTGACGTGCACCTTGACGGTGTCGCCGGGGGCGAAGTCGGGGATGTCCGCGCGCAGCGATGCCGCGTCGACGGAGTCGAGGATCTGCATGATCGTCACTTCCTGCGGCCGCCACAGGTCGACCGCGAATGGGATGTCAGGATGAGCGTGTGCCCTCGTGTCGAACACCGGATGCCGGCGCGACGGACTCCCCTGAGGCAGAGCCTGGCCGGGGCACAAGCATCCATTCTGCCACGGATGCCCGAGCCGGCCAAACCGCCGCGAGCACCCCGGTCTCAGGCGCGGGGCGGGGCGGGTCGCTCGGTGACGACGAACACCTCGGGTGCGGTGCCGGCGGCCGTCCTCGGCGGCTGGGGCGGCACGTAGCCCACGCCCGACACGGTGGTGCGCAGCACCACACGGCCGGGTCGCGCCTCGCGGACGAGCTCCCACAGCAGGAACCAGAACAGCCCGAGGCCCGCGACGATCGCGAAGATCAGCAACGCGACCCACGACGCGGCGTTGAAGAAGCCCAGCGCGATCGTCAGTGCGTGCCAGAGCGCGAACCCCGCCACGTCCGCCCACGAGACGGCGCGCGACGCGCGCACCGTGCCGCGAGCCCGCACCAGAAGGGCGAAGGCGAGCTGGCCGACGAGCACCGAGGGGATCGCGAGGAACAGCACCCACAGGAAACCCAGTGCGCCGGCGTCGAACACCGCCCAGCCGATGAGGAGCCACGCCGGCAGCACGAACGCGGCGGGGATGAGCCAGGCGAAGAACGTGCGACGCAGCCACATGATGCCGATGCTACGCCGATCGCCGCTTCGGGGAGAATGGATCCGATGAGAGGATGCCGGGAATGATCGAACTGCGCACGCCCGCCGAGCTCGAGGCCATGCGCCCCGCCGGTCGCTTCGTGGCCGAGACGCTCGCGACGCTTCGCGAGGAGACGAAGGTCGGCACGAACCTGCTCGCGATCGACCGGCACGCGCACGACCTGATCCGCCGAGCCGGCGCCCAGTCGTGCTACATCGACTACCACCCGTCGTTCGGCGCGATGCCGTTCGGCAAGGTGATCTGCACGTCGGTCAACGACGCCGTGCTGCACGGGCTCCCCTTCGACTACACGCTGCGCGACGGCGACCTCGTCTCGCTCGACTTCGCCGTGTCGATCGACGGATGGGTGGCCGACTCGGCGGTGTCGTTCGTGGTCGGCACGCCCCGCGACGAGGACCTGCGCATCATCGACACCACGCAGCGCGCGCTCGACGCCGCCATCGCCGCGGCGACGGTCGGCCATCGGATCGGCGACCTCTCGCACGCGATCGCCGAAGTGGCCCGCGCCGAGGGGTACTCGATCAACACCGACTTCGGCGGGCACGGGGTCGGACGCGAGATGCACGGCGACCCGCACGTGCCCAACGACGGCAAGCCGGGGCGCGGGTTCCCCCTCCGCGCCGGGCTCGTGATCGCGATCGAGCCCTGGTTCCTGCAGGCGACGGACAAGCTCGTGACCGATCCGGACGGCTGGACGCTGCGCAGCGCCGACGGATCGCGCGGCGCGCACTCCGAGCACACCGTCGCCATCACCGACGACGGGCCGATCGTGCTCACCGACCGCTCGTTCCTCGGGGTGCGCTGACGTCGAGAGCGGGCTCACTCCCCCAAGAGATCGGGGCGGCGCTCGCGCGTGCGCTCCACCTGCTGTGCGCGACGCCACTGGGAGACCCGGCCGTGGTGGCCGCTCAGCAGCACCTCGGGCACGTCGTAGCCGCGCCACGACGCCGGCTTCGTGTACGAGGGGTACTCCAGCAGTCCGTCCTCGTGCGACTCCTCGACGAGGCTCTCCGGATTGCCGACCACCCCGGGGACGAGCCGGCCGATCGCCTCGATCATCGCCATCGCCGCGACCTCGCCGCCGTTGAGCACGTAGTCGCCGAGGCTCACCAGCCGCACGTCGCCGAGCGTCGCGGCATACGCGAAGACGCGCTCGTCGATGCCCTCGTAGCGGCCGCAGCCGAACACGAGGTGGGATGCGGCGGACAGCTCCCGCGCCATCGCCTGCGTGAACGGGACCCCCGCCGGCGAGGGGAACACGAAGATCGGGCGTCTCGTCTCGCTCCGGTGGCCCGGCGACCCCTCGCCGACGATGGCGTCGAGCGCCTCCCCCCACGGCTCGGGCTTCATCACCATGCCGGCGCCCCCGCCGTACGGCGTGTCGTCGACGGTGCGGTGACGATCGTGGGCGCAGTCCCGCAGGTCGTGCACGCGGATGTCGAGCAGCCCGGCGCCGCGCGCGCGGCCGAGCAGCGACACCTCCAGCACGTCGAAGAACGCGGGGAAGATCGAGACGACGTCGATGCGCACGTCAGTCCTCCGGCGACTGCGCGCCCGGCTCCCCCGGCTCGTCGTCCTCCACCGGGCGCTCGTCGTCGACGATGTCCTCGAACAGGCCCGCGGGCGGAGTCACCACGACGCGGCCGGCCGCGACGTCCACGTCCGGGACGATCGCCTTGACGAACGGCACGAGCACCTCTCGCTCGCCCGACCTCACGATCAGCAGGTCCTGCGCGGGGAAGTGGTCGACGCGAACCACCCGTCCGACGGCGTGGCCGTCGCGCACGACGTCGAGGCCGACGAGCTGGTGGTCGTACCAGGCGTCGTCCTCGGGCTCCTCGGCCGCGGCATCCTGGTCGATCCACAGGATCGCGCGCACGACGCTCTCGGCGGCGGTGCGGTCGTCGACGCCTTCGAAGAAGGCGACCGGATGACTGTTCATCCACTTGAACTCGCGCACCGTGAGCGTCTTGCCGCGCCACGGCGACGACTCGGGCACCTGCAGGGTGAAGGTCGCACCGGGGACGAAGCGGCGATCCGGATCGTCGGTGTACAGCTCGAGCTTGAGCGCGCCCTTCAGACCGTGCGCCTTGACGAGTCGTCCGACGCGCAGCTGCGTCTTCGAGGACGCCGGGGGCCTCGGCTTGCGCGCCGTGTCCTTCCGTGCGGGCACGTCAGTCGTCCGCGACGTCGACGCGCACCCGGCGGCCGTCGGCGAGGGCGGAGACGAGCGTGCGCAGCGCCTTGGCCGTGCGGCCGCCGCGCCCGATCACGCGTCCGCGGTCGTCCGGGTGCACGTGCACCTCCAGGACGTCGCCTCGAGACGACGTGGACGCGTGGATGCGCACGTCGTCGGGGTGATCGACGATCCCCCTGACGACGTGCTCGAGCGCGGCGGCGAGCAACGGACTACTCGGCGGGCTCGGCGGCAGCGGCGTCCGCCTCGACGGGCTCGGCCGGCTCCGCCTTCTTCGCCGGCTTGGGGTTGATGACCGACTTCTTGGCGGCGTCGGGCTCGAACTCGGCCTTGCCCTGCGCCGTCCGCACGGTGGACACGGCGTTCTTGTCGCCCTTGTAACGACCCCAGTCGCCGGTCAGCTTGAGGAGGGCGAGCACCTGCTCGGTCGGCTGGGCGCCGACGCCCAGCCAGTACTGAGCACGGTCGGAGTCGACCTCGATGAACGAGGGCTCCTCGGTCGGGTGGTACTTGCCGATCTCCTCGATCACACGACCGTCGCGCTTGGTGCGCGAGTCGGCGACGACGATGCGGTAGTACGGCGCCCGGATCTTGCCCAGGCGCTTGAGACGGATCTTGACAGCCACGATTCTCCTGAATGGTGTGTTGTGGGATGAACGAACGCCTGGAGCGTGGGGTGCACACCCGGCTTAAGCTCTGAGGGCGGATCGCGCGCCGGATAGAGGGTCGAGCGGCGGTCCGACCCTCTATTCTGCCATACGGCGGGCGTCGTGGCAGACTGTGCGGATGACCGTGCGCTTCGCGTCATCCGCCCGCTCGACCGTGGGCCTGGAATGGGAGGTCATGCTCGCCGACGGCGAGTCGGGCAACCTCGTCGGCCGTGCTCCCGAGGTCCTCGCCTCCCTCGAGGAGCAGACGGCGCACGAGCGCTTCACGATCACCGGCGAACTGCTCACCAACACCGTGGAGGTCACGAGCGGCGTCGGCGCGACCGTCGCCGAGGCGACGCACGACATCGCCGACGCGATCGCCGCCGTGCGTACCGTCACGAACCCCATGGGGGTCGAGCTGCTGTGCGCGGGAAGCCATCCGTTCGCGCAGTGGTACGACCAGCGCGTGACCGACAAGACCCGCTACCACGCGCTCATCGACCGCACGCAGTGGTGGGGCAGGAACATGATGATCTGGGGCATCCACGTGCACATCGGCGTCGACGACGTACGCAAAGTGATCCCGATCATCAACGCGCTGTCGGTCTACCTCCCGCATCTGCAGGCGC